>JBLMZM010000133.1:0-4192 GCA_050258815.1 Ignavibacteriales bacterium | reverse complement strand
TGGCGGAGTACAGCGTAAAGCTGCCCGCGCGCTTTAAGCTGCTTTCGATGCAGCCTCAGTTTGAAAACGAGAAAAAATCCGATAAATACAGAACGTTTTTTACGCTGAAGCGGAATTATCTTCCGCAGCACAATTTTATCATAAAGTGGAAAGAGGTTAAAAATGAAAAAGTCAGGCGTTAGTTGTCTTTTACTACTAGCAATATTAATTTTTTCAAACAGCCTTAAGGCAAATCCCATAGGTTTTACATTCTTCAGCGAGCTTGTGTTTGATTCCACGGGCTGGAAGCTGGAGATGAATCTTAATCAGCCATTTTTTAATCAGCAGGGCGATTCGCTTTCATTAAAAGGCTGGTACCTGGTAAGCGGGAAAGACACAGCCTACTTTAAGGACTGGATGTACCTGAGGCCATATACGGGCGATATCTCAAAAACAAGTTATCTAGTACTGACAAAAGATAGCCTGCGGGGAGCTCTGGATCTGAATATGGAAGGCGACTCACTTTATCTTTATGCGCCGGATGGGAATCAGTGGGATGATTTGAAATTTGGTAAAAGTGGAATTACGGTTCTAAAACTCAATCAGTCACTTTGTTTAAGTTATAATTTCTTTTATCTTGATAACTCCCCTACCATAGGAGAACCGAATGACAGAAAAGGGGCTACAGCTACAATAAAGGGATTCGTGAAAGATGCCTCAGGCCATCCGGCTGTAAATGAAAGGTTTGCATATGTAGGTAACCATACGGAATTTTATTGCACTGATTCGACTGGGCATTTTTCGTTCGAAGACTGGGCAGCCAGTACTTATAACTTTTACTTCGCAAACGGAACCAGCCATAAATATCTATCCGTAAGTCTCCAGCCTGGTGAAATAAAGGAAGTGGTGTTTCAGCTCGACTGGGTGGTTAGTGACAACAATCAGGCTCAGGGTGTTGAGAAGAAACCGGGCCTGGGGGAAATTAGATACTCTCTGGATCAGAACTACCCAAATCCTTTTAATCCTGCAACTTCAATAAGTTATTCTATTCCAAAGGCAGGGCCTGTGAAACTTCAGGTATTCAATTTGCTGGGAAATGAAGTGGCAACGCTTGTAAATGAGTACAAGAATGCGGGAACGCACAAGGTTAGTTTTGATGCTTCGGTGCTTCCAAGCGGAGTTTATATTTACACTATACAGTCCGGAAGCTTCAGGAATGCAAAGAAAATGACAGTAATGAAGTAGAAGATTAATCCGTCTGAACATATTTATTTAAATTCGGTTTATCAAGGTGCACCCACTCACTTCCTGTTTTTTCATAGGAAGTGAGTGGGTGCATCTGTAAAAGCCCATCCATCCCAAGTCCTTTGCGAAATAAATTTCATTGGGGATATTAATTATTTAATATATCTTTGTAATAAGTAACTGTCTGAGTGCAAATATAATTTCCGGAGATAAATAAGGATGCCAACAGAAATGGGCGCAAAATTTACTTCAGCAGATGAGTACATATCATCTTTTCCGCCTGAAGTAAAAAGCAAGCTGCAGGATTTAAGGAAAGCCATCAGGCAAGCTGCCCCCAAGGCAGAGGAAGTAATAAGCTATAATATGCCGGCGTACAAATTTCATGGTATACTGGTTTACTTTGCCGGGCACAGTCACCATATAGGTTTTTACCCGGGGAGCAGTGCCATAACAGGCATTTTCAAGGACAGCCTGGCCAGTTACAAGACTTCCAAGGGCACTGTTCAATTACCACTTGATAAACCACTTCCGATCGGTCTAATAAAAGAGATAGTAAAGTTCAGGGTAAATGAGAACCTGGAACGGTCAAAAGCAAAAGGGAAAAAATAGTCCGACATTATCAAAATCCTGATACCCGCATCAAAATTCTGAATATTAATTTAAAGTATAATTTATACCATAAAAATATACCAGCCTGACGGCAGCGTGGTAAAAGATTCGGTTAAAATTCTTTAGAAATATGCCTTTTTTTGTTAAACGTTTTAGTTAAACATCGTCCCAAGGTACTACTCCATCCCATGCTCCATCGGACTAGAAGAATTAAATCCTTCTTCTACTTTCAGGACTATGTAAAAATGCGTCCATTTACGCTACCATTGGGTGATTGTAACTTCTTATAAAAGGATGTATCCTGATACTGCACCATAAAAGAAGTGCAAAGACAAATTCCGGAGGCGGCTCTGTTCATTAAAAAAAGCTCAATCCGGGAAATTCAGTTTAATATTTTAATTAGTTTTACTAAAACTTTTAGTGAAAGGATAATAAAATGAAACGCTTTTTCTTAACAGCACTGCTAAGCCTGGCTTTTGCATTCTCCGGATTAAATGCACAGAATGCATCAACACGTCTTCAGAAACAGCATGACGTAACAAAGTTTATGAAGGCTCATTTAAGTTCGTCCATAGAAATGATAGCCCGGGCGCTTGAGGACCGTCAATTTAATATGAGGCTTTCAGCCCTGCAGACCACGAGGCAGCTGGAGCAGCTTTTCCCGGAAGAATCCTTCAACCGCTTAGTCCAGCCGCTGATAAAAATAATAAATGACAACAACTTAGAAACAGAGACCCGCGTCCTTGCGGCAATTACGCTTGACCAGCTTCACTCCGACACTGGTGATGAGGCAATATTCCAGGCTGCTAAGAACTGCGAGAACCCAACCATGAAGAATTTTTGCCGGGCAATTGCAAGAGTGCCCGAAGAAAGTTTTGCTAACGTATCGCAGGTAAAATAATGCCCTTATCATTAAACCCAGACTGGTAAAATCCCACATTCTTTGCATGTGGGATTTTTTTTATGAGAAAGATCAGGCTTTAGGGTAAATGGGACCCGGTTATACTATTAGGACGTCCTTATAGCTTGCTATCAATCCTCAAATGTGGTATTTTCAAGCTGAATATGAGTGAGGTGATCCAGGGACAGGCTCAGGTATTTTGTAAATAGAGTGGAGGTATTTTATGAGAAAGATACCCGTAGTAATCGTAGAAGATAACTGGCTTCTTCGTGAAAGTATCAAAGAAATGATTGAACAGGCAAAGGACTTCAAGCTGTTAGCTGCATGTGAGCGTTTTGAGGGGATTCCATCGTGGTCATCAGGCGCAGCATCCTTATCGCCAGTAGTGCTTTTAGAGCTCGGGAACTGCAATGAAAAGGGGCTGGAGCTGGTAAGAACTGTAAAGGAGGCTTTACCTAATTCAAAAATTGTTATTATGAATATGCTTCCAAAGCAGGAAGATATACTACAGCTGGTAAGCTGCGGAGTTGAGGGGTTTATTCTTAAAGATGCAGCAAGTGAAGAGTTTTTAGCGACAGTAAGAACTGTCTTTTTAGGGGAGAAAGTTTTGCCTCAGCGCCTGACAAATATGCTTTTCTCGCAGATTATTGAGCACAGTAACGGAAGTGAAATGCCGTCTTTATTAGAGTCGGCGAATTTAAGTTCGCGGGAGAAACAGATAATTCATTTTGTTGCAGAAGGGCTTACAAATAAAGAGATAGCACAGCAGTTAAATATATCGAGCTTCACAGTAAAGAGCCATGTGCACAACATACTAAAGAAGCTGGATTTAAGGAAAAGGATGCAGATAGCAAAAATTGCATCTCTGCAGGAGATTAAATAGAAGCTTACAAAGTATCAGTTCATCTTGCCCGTTTACTTCAATTTACCCGCTCGTATTGCTGAGATCTCACAGTTCCATTCCATAGGTTTTCATCTCAGGGAAGATGCATATACGAGTATATTCCCCTCTCCTTCGCGGATTAGCCGAATCAGCGATCTGCAGACTTCTGCGTGCACGCTACGGGCTTCACGGAAAGCCGCCACAAAAAACCGCAATTTTCGTTTACGGGTTATGGCTTTTATCAATAATTTAAATTACTATAAGTATTATATGCATTTCACTTGACAAATTGGACGCATTATCCTATATACTATTTTATGTTTATTCTATTTTATCCCGTGGACAATAAATTTGGATGAACTTTCATCCAGTTCTCCAGTAAAGGGTATTTCGTTTTAAGCCGTTAAAAGATTCTTACTCACTAAAACCGGGCAAAACTGTTTTTAATAAAACCATTCTTTTTTATTAATAATTAATAGGATTAACGTTGAAATATCTGATTGGTGCTATCCTGTTACTTACTATTTCTTTGTGTTCCTGTTCATCGGAACGGAATTCGCAAAATGGTTCCGGGG
>JBLMZM010000132.1:0-28028 GCA_050258815.1 Ignavibacteriales bacterium | reverse complement strand
GAGATGAGCCAGGGAGCAACCGAGCAGGCAGCAGCAGCCGAGGAGGCCAGCAGCTCGATGGAGGAGATGACGAGCAACATACGTCAGAATGCAGACAATGCACAGCAGACCGAGCGTATAGCCTTAAAGAGCGCACAGGATGCTGAAGAAGGAGGCCGGGCAGTAGCAGAGACAGTAGTAGCAATGAAGGAAATAGCAGGCAAGATATCGATCATAGAGGAGATAGCACGGCAGACAAATCTCCTTGCACTTAATGCAGCCATAGAGGCAGCGCGTGCAGGAGAGCATGGAAAGGGCTTTGCAGTAGTGGCAAGTGAGGTGAGGAAACTAGCCGAACGCAGCCAGTTAGCAGCAGGCGAGATAAGCAAGCTGTCCTCTACAAGCGTACAGGTAGCAGAAAAGGCGGGTGAGATGTTAAAGAAGATCGTGCCTGACATACAGAAGACTGCAGAACTGGTTCAGGAGATCACGGCAGCCTCCAATGAACAGAACAGCGGAGCCGAGCAGATCAACAATGCCATCCAGCAGCTAAATCAGGTTATTCAGCAGAATGCCAGCGTCAGTGAGGAAATGTCCTCTACATCCGAGGAACTTGCCAGCCAGGCCGAACAGCTCCAGGACGTGATCTCATTCTTTAAGGTAGATGGACAGAGTGACAGGCGTTCACTGAAGGCTCTGAGCACGAAGAAAGATGTACATAAGCTTACCGTAGGCCACATGAATAAGAATAATGCAATGAATACATCAAAGGCTAAGTTCCAGAAACCTGGTGGTGTGACTCTTAATCTGGGATTAAACACAGATAAGATCGACAGCGAGTTTGAAAGGTTTTAGAACGCAAGATAAAAAATAATAATATAATCAGATATGAATATTAATAAAAACGGTAGACGGTAATGAGTGAATCTTTAGTTAATAACCTTATGGTTTCTCTTTCGCAGAGTGAGTTCAATAAACTCAGCACTTTTATTTATAACCAGTGCGGAATAAAAATGCCTCCAACAAAAAAGATAATGCTGGAGGCAAGACTCAGAAAAAGGCTGAAGGATCTGAGCCTGAAGACATTCCCGGAATATTGCGACTTTCTGTTCAGCAAGCAAGGAATGGAGGAAGAACTGGTGCACATGATTGATGTGGTTACGACAAACAAAACCGACTTTTTCCGTGAACCGCACCAGTTTACATTTTTGCTCGAAAACGTATTGCCTGAACTTGTGGATAAATATGGTGTGGGTGTGCGCCGGAAATTCCGCACCTGGAGCGCCGGCTGCTCCTCAGGTGAAGAACCCTACACGCTCGCCATGGTGCTGAGTGAGTTCGGAGAACAATTTGAGCAGTTCGATTATTCAATACTTGCTTCGGATATATCCACGCTGGTGCTGGAAAAAGCAATGCTCGGTATTTATGACATGCAGAAAGTTGAGCCGGTACCGCTGCATCTTAAGAAAAAGTATTTGCTGAAAAGCAAAGACCCAAAGCAGCAGGTGGTAAGGATTGTACCGGAACTCAGGAAAAAGCTCGAATTGCGCCGTATAAATTTCATGGATGACGACCTGGGAATCACTGAACGTCAGGACGTGATCTTCTGCAGGAACGTAATAATATATTTTGATAAACCAACACAGGAAAAACTTATAAAAAAACTGATTAGCTTTCTACTGCCCGAAGGTTATCTTTTTCTGGGCCATTCCGAAACCCTGTTCAGTATGGACCTGAATCTTGAACAGGTAGCTCCAAGTACATACAGGAAGATTAAGTGATAAAATGGAAACAGATTTACCAGTTATTTATCTGCATCAAGGGGAGTATCATTATTCAAATAAACCGGCAATAGTGGTGACCGTTCTGGGTTCCTGCATATCCATAACAATGTTTAATGCGAGGCTGGGAGTAAGTGTAATTACGCACTGCCAGATGCCCGTCTGCAATACAGAGCGGGAAATGTGCAGTGACTGCGGTAATCATTTCAGGTATGTTGATTGTTCAATCAGCAAGCTGGCTGAATTTTTTTCAAGATTTAATATAACTCCTGAGGAGATTGAGGTAAAAGTATTCGGCGGAGCCGATGTTTTGCCCGAAGCTCAGGGCAGCAGGCGCCTGAATTCTATAGGCAGGCAGAATATAAAAACGGCAACTGAAGCCCTGAAAAATGCCGGGTTTGAAATCAGGAGCTCAGATACCGGTGGAGTTAATGGCAGAAAAATATTCTTCTTTACACATACGGGAGACGTATATATGACCAAATTAAAGAATAATATGGATGTGTGCTCAACGGCAGCACAAAAGTAGAGATACTATGAAAAAAATAAAAGTCCTGATCGTTGATGATTCGGCTGTTGTAAGACAGTCAATGGCAGAACTCCTGTCATCTGATCCGCAGATTCAGGTAATGGCTACTGCTTCTGATCCCTTGTTTGCAGCAGAAAAAATTGCAGTTGAAGTACCTGATGTAATCACGCTGGACGTCGAAATGCCAAGAATGGACGGACTGACATTCCTGCGCAAGATAATGGAGCAGCATCCCATTCCCGTTGTGATCTGTTCGAGTCTGACGGATAAAGGTTCTGAAACGGCGCTTAAGGCGCTTGAATATGGCGCCGTTGAAATTGTTACCAAGCCCAGGATGGGAACAAAAAAATTCCTGGAGGAATCCAGGATACATATTTGCGACATTGTAAAGGCCGCTTCAATGGTTGATGTGAGCCGCAGGAAAAGAACGGTTATTAATGTACAGCCGAAATTATCAGCCGATGTAATTATTTCGAAACCCGGCAGCCATGCAATGATACAGACCACTGACAAAGTGGTTGTTGCCGGAGCATCCACCGGCGGAACTGAAGCACTCAGGGTTTTTCTGGAAGCCATGCCGCTGGATTGCCCCGGAATAGTGATTGTTCAGCACATGCCCGAAAATTTTACATCGGCATTCGCAAGAAGGCTGGATGGCATCTGCAGTATTTCGGTCAAGGAAGCAGAAAATGGCGATACGGTAATCCGGGGCCGGGCTTTGATTGCTCCCGGTAATAAACACCTGCTGCTTAAGCGCAGCGGGGCAAAGTATTATGTGGAAGTTAAAGATGGCCCTCTGGTCAGCCGCCACAGGCCATCGGTTGACGTTTTGTTCCGGTCTGCCGCAAGATATGCGGGAAAGAATGCCGTGGGGGTAATTATGACCGGAATGGGTGATGATGGAGCCAGAGGCCTGCTGGAAATGAAACAGGCAGGGGCAATTACAATTGCACAGGATGAAAAATCCTGCATCGTATTCGGCATGCCCCATGAAGCAATTAAACTGGGGGGAGTAGATAAGGTCCTGCCGCTCGAAAAAATTGCCGGCAGTGTTCAGTACGAAGCCCATTCGTGAAATTATTTACTAAAGCAGAATTAAATGAGAAAAAGAAATATCCTGATTGTCGAAGATGAAAAGATTGTGGCCATCGATTTAAAAAGACGGCTTTTAAATCTTGACTATGAGGTGCCCGATATTATATCCACGGGCGAAGAGGCAATAATCAGGGCCGGAGAATTAAAACCGGACCTGATACTGATGGATATTATGCTTGCAGGTAAGCTCGACGGTATCCTGGCAGCAGAAGAGATAAGAAGCCGTTATAAGATACCCGTCATTTTTCTTACGGCACTTACAGACGAGGGGACGCTGCAGAGAGCTAAAATATCAGAGCCCTTCGGCTATATATTAAAACCATTTGAAATCAGGGACCTCAGAAGCTCTATTGAAATAGCTTTGTATAAGTCAGATGCAGAAAGAAGACTAAAGGAGAGCGAGCAGTGGCTGCAGACTACATTAAGCAGCATCGGTGAGGCCGTGATTGCTACCGATACCGACGGAAGTATAAGGTTTATGAATCACGTGGCTGAAAAACTTACAGGATATACTGTAACAGAAGCCATTAATATGAAGATCAGGGATATTTATAATACGATAATAGAGACATCTGATGAAAGCATTATCCTCAGCCTTAGCGAAATATCGGAGAACCGGATTTCCGGTCTGCTCTTTGATAAATTGCTGATACGAAAGGATCAGCACAGAATATATGTTGAAGATAATATTTCACATATTAAAAATGAAAACGGGGAAATAACCGGCACTGTGCTTACATTCCGCGATGTCAGCAGCAACCGCGAGGTACAATCGGCAGTGCTCACGTCGCGGAATTTTTACCTGACACTCTTTGAGGAATTCCCTGCAATGATATGGCGCGCCGGAGTTGACGGGAGATTTAATTATTTCAATAAAACGTGGACCGATTTTACCGGGCGCGGTATTGAACTGGAAATAGACAAGGGCTGGCTCATCGGACTACATGAAGAAGACCTGCTGCTATTTTCGGACCTGTTCGGGCGTTCATTCAAAATGCGCGAAAAGTTTGAGTGCGAACTGAGACTGCTTGATAATACAAACCAATACAGGTGGCTTACATGCATTGGCACCCCTTTTTATGACCCTAATGGAACGTTCGCTGGTTTTATTGGTAGCTGCTTTGATATAACAAACCGCAAACTGACCGAGGCCGAACTTATAAAGGCTAAAATTGCCGCTGAATCGGCAAGCAGGGCAAAAAGCGAGTTCCTCTCGAACATGAGCCATGAGATCAGGACTCCTATGAACGGCATAATCGGTCTTACAGATATTGTCCTTGATACGGAAATGAACGGCGAACAACGCTATTTGATGGAAATCATAAAGAAATCTGCGCACTCCCTGCTTAGCCTCCTGAACAGCATATTGGATTATTCGAAAATTGAAGCAGGAAGGCTGAAACTATTTAACACAAATTTCCACCTCAGGGAATTAGTCGAGGAAACTATGCAGCTGTTTCAGCCCGAGGCCAGGAATAAAGGGATTCTGATGACTTCTCAGGTTGCCGGAAATATTCCGCAGGAGCTGATGGGAGACGGTCAGAGACTGAAACAGATATTAATAAACCTGCTAAGCAACGCGCTGAAATTTACTGAAAATGGCGAAATCAGGCTGAATGTTTCTGTAAGTGAAGAAAACTTGCCCGCAGAGAGCGGTCCAAAGAAGGTAAGACTCCAATTTGCAATTTCAGATACCGGCATTGGAATCGCTGCCGATAAACAGGAAATTATTTTTGAGAGCTTTACGCAGGGAGATAATTCAACTACAAAAAAATACGGTGGAACCGGACTCGGACTTACAATTGCAAAGCAGCTCATTGAACTGATGGATGGAAAGATCTGGGTTACAAGCGAGCCGGGAAAGGGGAGCATATTCAACTTTACCGTTGAAACTGCCCTGAATGAGAATAAACCTATAGCTGAACACTAAACCGGAGAAAATAAATGAAGATTTTAATTGTAGAGGATGATTTCGTAAACCGGCTGATATTACAGAAGATCCTGGATCCCTTTGGGAAATGCGATATTGCCGTAAACGGAAGGGAAGCTGTAAGTGCATGTGAACTTGCGCTGCAGGAGGGAAGTAATTACGACCTGATCTGCATGGATATCATGATGCCGGAAATGGATGGACGCGAAGCACTCAGACTCATAAGAGAAATGGAAAAGGCTAATGGCATTCTTCCGGCACAGGAAGCCAAAATAATAATGATTACAGCACTGGATACGCCTAAAGATGTAATTGAGGCTTTCTATAAGGGGGGCTGCACTTCTTATCAGGTAAAACCGGTTGAAAAAAGAAAACTGCTGGACCTGCTGAAGGAAGTGGAATTGATCTGAAAGTGATGACGAAGTCCTGGTACATATAATTTAAGGGGAAATGGAGTAAAGGGACCAAACTGTAATAATATCAGTTCAATTATTTGAGAGCTTGAAATGACCCAAAAAAATATCCTGATTGTTGAAGATTCTGCTATTGTCGGGATGCAGATCAAATTTCTGCTGAATGAAATGAAATACAATGTTACCGGAATTGCAAGAACTGGAGAAGACGCACTAATGAAGGCCGGTGAGACCGGTCTGGACCTGGTGCTTATGGACATAAAACTGAGCGGAAAGCTCGACGGGATTGAAACAGCAAAACTGCTGAAGGAAAAATATGATATCCCGGTTATATACCTGACGGCTTATTCTGATGAGGATACACTGCGGCGCGCCAAGGAATCTGACCCTTTCGGCTACCTGCTGAAGCCCTTTGAAACCAGGGAGCTGATCACTACAATAGAAATTGCACTTTATAAACACTCGGCCGAAAAGAAGCTGAGAAAATCGGACGAGCTGCACAAGGCAATTCTAAAGGCCATCCCGGATTCACTGCTGAAGATAACTGAATGCGGAATAGTTTCCTGCATGCGACTGAATGAGAAGGAACGACTCTTCTTCCAGGTGGAGGAGTTTGAAGGACAAAATGTCGGTGACTTATTTTCTGCTGAAACAACCGTCATGCTGCTTGAGAAAATTCGCAGGGCAATTCAGAGCCGCACTGTACAGACATGCGAGCTGACCAGAGCTGTTGACGGAATACTGCATATTTATGAGTGGAGAATTACTGCCGTGGACAGTCAGGAAACCCTTGTAATGATCAGGGACATTACTAAACAAAAGTTCGCTCAGCAGGAGCTCGAAAAAGCAAAACAGATGGCTGAGGATTCTGACAAGCTGAAATCTGAGTTCCTCGCACAGGTATCTCATGAGATCAGGACCCCGCTGAATGCCATACTCAGCTTCAGTTCACTGCTGAAAGACGAGCTGGAGAATACGGTTACCAATGGGTTGAAAGAAAGCTTCAGCATTATCGACCGGGCGGGTAAGAGACTAATCCGCACGATTGAGGAAATTCTGGAAATGTCGCAGATAAGAACCGGTAACTATGAAATCAATCCTTCAGGCTTCGACCTGGTGCAGGACGTGCTGGACTGCCTGCTGACAGACTTTCACCTGCTTGCCAGGGAAAAAGGACTGAGCCTTCTGCTGAGGAGTGAACTAAAAGAGGCCGGAATAATTGCGGATAAACGCATGATAAACCAGATATTCTTCAACCTGGTGGATAATGCGGTTAAATATACTATGAAAGGAAGCATTGAGATCCTCTGTTATAAGGATTCGCAGGGAAAAACCTGTGTGGATATAAAGGATACTGGTATCGGGATTGCCCCTGAATACCTGCCCAGACTTTTTACCCCATTCTCGCAGGAGGAAATGGGCTACACCAGGCGCTATGAAGGTAATGGACTTGGACTGGCAATTGCAAGAAAGTATGCCGAACTTAACAGGGCGGAAATCGATGTGATAAGTGAAAAGGGTAAGGGCACGGTCTTTACGGTTAGCTTTTGCTCTGAGGGATAATAAAAAAGTCCATGGCCCCTTGTCCGTAGTCATCAATTCTTTGTTTTGACTACGGACTCAGGACGATGGACTAATCTGTCACACGTGTGAATGTTATTTCAACTGTTTGATCTTTTCTATTTCAGTCTTAATACTCGGATCGTCGGGATAATACGTCTGAAGGCGGTTCAGGAGTGCCACGGCCTTGTCGTATTCCTTCAGGTTGATGTATATGTCTTCCAGTATTCTATATGAATTATAGGGGGACTGGAGGCTGTTCTCGTCATTTTCCAGGTGCTGCAGGGCAGATACCTCAACCTCTTTGGCCAGCTTTCTGTATGTAGCAGAATCCCCGGCAGCGCGGTAAAGGTTGCTGATATCAAATAAGAGCCTGAAATCCATTTCGATATTTGCCCTTGGAACAATCTCTTCCATCCTGTTCAGCGTCTTAATGCAAAGGTCGCTTCTCTGTTTTTCATTCATATAGTAAACGGCGAGTTCCAGAAATGAATTCCTGTAACTCTGCAGGAGTCTGGAATGTGTTTCATCATAGTAAATGTTCTTATCGTTTACTCCCCTGAACTTAAAGCCCGGTTTGTAATCTTTCGAGAACGACGGATTTGTTTCAAAAAGCTGCCTGTATACAATTGGTTCATTGATATATTCGCTCCTGCCTGCTCTTCTCTGCGGAACCAGTCTTGATGCCAGACCCTCTGTCTGCAGATAGTCATCCAGTCCAATTTTGGCGTCATAAGGCGTAGTTGCGGCGAAATAAATGGGCCGCTTCCACGTATTATTAACCACGACGTCCCTGACAACCATATCCTGAACTCTTATAGCCTTTACTGTTCCAAACTGTATCGTATTGTTCATCCGGAAAGTAAGTTTGCCTGTCCTGAGTATAGATGAATCTGTAACTCCGAATTCCCTGATTACATCCTGGCTGACAGGAATTGAGATGTTCTGTGGTTCCCATTGCACCGGTTCAATCTGGCGGATCTGTTCATCGGTCATAGTAAAGCGCACTTCTGGTGTCCCGTAAGGCTTTGTATGCTTAAGCTGACTAATGTACCAGTCGGTGTTTGCCAGGCTCAGGTTTATTATTCTGATATCTCTTCTTATGCCCTCGACATATTGAAGATACCAGAGCGGGAATGTGTCGTTATCGCCATTTGTAAATAAGATGGCATTGGGTTTACAGCTCTGCAGCATGTTGTATGACATATCCCACGGGAGCCAGTCCTTAGACCTGTCGTGTGAGAAATAGTTTGTCTGCAGCATTCTTGCCGGTACCAGCAAAAGTGCCAGGGCAAGGAATCCAAATGATGCCATGTTCGCGGCCTTAACACCTCTTATTTTTTCGCGGATCAGTTCCAGGAGTTCCCTTACTCCGATTGAGATCCAAAGGCAGAAGACGAACAGGGCTCCGGGATAGAAGTAATCCCTTTCCCTGGGCTGCGGCTCCTGCTGGTTTTGGTAGAAGGCTATCAGATAGCCCATAAAAACGAACAGTATAAGAAACGCCGAAGCCATCTTCCAGTCCTTCCGGAAGTGAAAATACAATCCCAGTAATCCGAGAAAGAAAGGAATGCCGAACAACTCCTTCCAGTTTACGCCGGCATCCTGAATGGATGATTCCCTGCCTGCAAAATTCCAGAGCATGTACCTGTTGAACATGTGAGTAACCTGATATTTCCACAGAAAATCGAGGTCGCTGCTGTAGTTTGAATAAATGCCCTGCTGATGTGCTTCGGGTGAAAATCTTCTTTTGAAAGCCGGAAAGTCACCGTACTGCTCGCGGCCAAGATAGTAATCCAGCTTCTGGAAATCGGTAGGTTCGTTCTCGTTCATCGGAGTCTGCTGGTTTGCCCTGATGATGATCATTGTATAGGTTGAAAAGCCAATCAGTGCAAACAGAAGGCACAGGGCCGCCAGGTTTGCAATTGGCTTCTCATTCTTCTTTGCCCAGTAAACTGCGTATGCAAGAGCAGCGAGAATGAGAATAAAAACAACCAGGTTAACAGTCGGATCAGGTCCGAATACCTTTAGAAGCAGAAGCGGGAAATACTTGACCATACCAGGGTATGCAATCGGAAGCACGATGCCTCCTATCATAAGCGGCATGTAGAATGAGTTCCTGTTGAATATCTGTTTCCTGAAGATTACCATGTAGATTCCGGAAACTGCAATCATAATCCACTTGAATTTTGAATCAAAATCCTGATATTCCGCCGGAGATGGAGGAGTGGTTCCGGTCTGGGAGGACCAGAGTCCTATGGCGATCAAGGCCAGTATACCGATGTGAATCAGAAAGATGTATGAGGTCTTCCTGTAGGTTTCATCGTCTGTCACGTACTTCTTCATAACTACTACCCCCACAAAGGTAACAATAGCCAGCATACTCATAAGGTGGACGCCGGCTGAAAGGCCTATTATATAAGCCATCAGAACTATGTATTTTTCGTTATCCGTAGACGCGTACTTTTCGTTCCACACCATCATGAGCCACACGACCAGTGAATAAAGCAGCGTACTTACGGCAAAATAGTTGGATTCAACGGCGTTGAACCAGAAAGTATCACAGAAAGCAAAAGCAAGGGCCCCGGTTGCCGCTGGAATATAGGTGAAAAGGGCATCCATTGTATTTTTGTAGACTTTCCCCCTGTAGTTTTCAACAACCTTTACTGCAATCAGAAAAAGCAGCGTAACTGAAAAACAGCTGGATAGAACCGACAGGGTATTAATCCTGAAACCAATATTCTCTGCAAACGGGATCATCGAAAAGATCCTGCCAAGTATCAGCCAGAAGGGACCTCCAGGCGGATGGGGAACCATCAGTGAGTAGGAAGCCGAAGCTATTTCCCCCGGATCCCAGAAGGAGACTGAAGGCTGCATTGTCAGGAAATAAATTATAGCAGAAATTGCAAACACCGCAATTCCTATAATTCTTTGAATGGTCTTATTATTCATATTACCTCAGTAGAAAAAAATGATAAATCAAAATATCGAAATTAAAGGATTTTATCATTAAACCCGGTAATAATTTTGACAAAACATTGCGAAAATCCTTCACAGATTCGAATAATATCTTTAATTTAATGCTTGAAACTAAACAATAAAGGTTATAAAAATGACAGGTTTCAGAAAGTTTACAAGGGAGGATTTTGCTGATCTGCTAAGGTGGATTGACAATCCTGTGCTGCTGTACCAGTGGGCAGGAACATTATTTCACTTTCCGCTGGATGAAGTGCAGCTTGAGGATTATCTTGCCAGTTCAGAGAAAAAAGACGCGAACAGACTTATATTTACCGCCTATGAAACGGAATCCGGCAAGCATACAGGGCACATTGAACTTAACAATATCGACCTTAAGAACAGGTCGGCCTGCATATGCAGAGTGCTGGTGGGCCCGCCAGAATGCAGGGGTCTGGGTATAGGCAGGGAAATGCTTAATAAAATTCTGGTAACAGGATTCAACCAGCTGAAGCTGCACAGGATTGAACTTAATGTATTTGATTTTAATGCACCCGCAATTGCATGTTATGAAAAAGCCGGATTTATCCGCGAGGGGCTCCACAGGGATATCCGCAGGATAGGGGATGAATACTGGAGCCTTTACAGGATGAGCATTCTTGAAGAGGAATGGAAATTGAAGAACCCAACAATTTAGTTGGAGAATAGAATTCCCTCTTCATTTACATAGAGGTTTGAAAATTCAACTCCTCTTTTAGTGCATCTTGCCTTCAGGTGCAGGTTTTGTAGTATTGCCCAGGCGTAGTAATAGTATCCGTTTTTTAAAGCCTTCCTGTATTCCTCCAGTAGGAATTGCTTGCTGGTCATTGGTGTTTGTTCTCCTATCTTAAAATCAATGACTTAAAGACCCCAGGTTTATTCCAAAATTAAGGAGATGACTGTTAAGTAAATGGGCGACCCGCAGTATATCAAACTGATTCACGAGGATTAACTGGCAATAAATCAGTAGAAAACAGAGTATTTAATATATATTTAGTTTCTGCATTGATTCCCTGAGCCATTTATTCTGCAGCTCAAGATTATAGTTTTCCTGAAGCTCACGGAAGTATTTGTTGTAAATTTTTAACTGCTTGCTGTTGGAATATAAATATACAATAACAGCGCCCAGGACAAAAGAAGCTATAATTGCTATTGTCAAGGTTACGTATAACATAATTTTCTCCCTCGGTTAGTTTTTCATAAGTACAAATAACAGACTCATAAGATATCATTCACTTTTTCAGTTGTAATTACAGGGAATAGGTATGATAAAAAACTATTTTATGCTATAACTTATTTCAGATAAACATTTTAAACTGCGTTCCGTGTGCCCCCTTAATATTATATAAAAATATTTTTTATAATTTCCTAATATTTTTTATTTGCCGGATTAGCGGGGAAAAACATATATTTCAGTTGTCAGATGATAAGCAGATAGAGAGGCAGATGGAAGAAGAAATAGTAAAGAGGTCTTTTCTTGTCGTTTGGATTATTATAAGCAGTGTAATATTCCTCGTCCTGATGAGTCCTTTCCTTTTGGAGGACGAGGCAATATACAGAATTGCTCCCAGGTGTGAAAGCAGGGTAAAATACAACAGGGAATGCGTTATGTGCGGCATGACTACTGCTTTCATTCAGATCAGCAGGGGCAACCTGAAAAAGGCTTCGGAGAATAACAGGGCGGGCATATATCTTTACTCGCTGTTTGCCGCAAATAACCTTATTTTTTGTTTTTTTTGCGCCTGTTGGATCTTCCGCAGGACAAAGCTGATATTCCCTTCCTCAGGGAATACTCAGTCCATATTATAGATTCAACTTTTATTCAATAAACGAGGTAAAACGATGCAGGTTATCAGTTTTGTATGGGGTGTACTGGCAATTGCAGGAATGGTGATGGCATTTTTCCCATGCCTGGGTGCTTTTAACTGGCTGAATGTGCCCTTTTCAGCCATTGGTCTGGTAGTAAGCTATATGACACAGAAGAACACTAAACCGGGACAGCCTAACAGGCCGGCAAGAACCGGAATGTATATGTGCCTGGTGGCCGTAGTCTTAGGTATATTCAGGCTAATAATAGGGGGTGGAATATTGTAGTCACAGGCTGGTACACTGTAATCTGAGCAGTGTACCAGCTTCTCAATATAAAGCGCTTTCCCATTCAGGGTTTCATAACCACCTTTACACAATTATCTTCCTTATCCCTGAAGAGTTTATAGCCCCGCGGGGCATCTTCAAGCTTCAGTTTGTGAGTAATAATCAGTGCCGGATCAATTTTCCCCTCTTCAATCATCTTAAGCAGGGGCGGCATGTATTTCTGGACGTGCGTCTGTCCCATTCTGAATGTGAGTCCCTTATTAAAAGCGGCTCCCAGTGGAATCTTATCGGCAACACCGCCATAAACTCCTGCCACGGAGATGGTCCCGTTCTTTCTGCAGGCCTGAATAGCCTCCCTTAAGGCCGTAGGGCGGTCGGTTTCAAGTCTGACGGTCTGCTTGGCCCTGTCATAAAATCCCATGAGTCCGGAACCGTGTGCTTCCATGCCCACAGCGTCAATGCATGCATCGGGTCCCCTTCCGCCGGTCATATCCTTGATCTTTTCCGGAACGTTCTTGTCCTTTTCATAATCAATGACCTCTGCCTTGCTTAGTCTTTCGGCCATTTTCAGGCGGTAAGGAATTCTGTCAATGGCGATTACTCTCCCGGCACCCAGCATAAAGGCACTCTGGATTGCAAACTGTCCTACAGGGCCGCAGCCCCAGACGGCGATAGTGTCCCCCGGCTTAATACTGCAGTTTTCTGCCGCCATATAGCCGGTAGGGAATATGTCTGAAAGAAACAGTACCTGTTCATCGCTCAGGCCTGAGGGCACTTTAATATGGTCCACATCGGCATATGGAACCCTGACGTATTCGGCCTGCCCTCCGGCAAATCCTCCGAAGAGGTGCGAGTAGCCGTAGATGCCTGCCGGTGAATATCCATAGACCTTCTCGGCCATTTTTCTGTTGGGATTGCTGTTATCGCAAAGGGAGAAGAGGCCCTGTTTGCAATAATAGCACTCACCGCAGGAGATAGGGAAGGGGACGACTATCCTGTCGCCAATATTAAGGGTTTTAACGTCCACACCCTTTTCAACCACCTCTCCCATGAATTCATGCCCGAATATGTCCCCTTTCTCTGTAGTTGGTATATAGCCATCAAACAGGTGCAGGTCCGAACCGCATATTGCAGTTGAGGTAACCTTAAGAATTACGTCACTGCTGTTGATGATTTCCGGATCCTTAACTACTTCCACGCGAACATCACCGCTGCCATGATAAACGAGCGCCTTCATAAGCATATCCTCCATGTATTTGTTAGATCCTGATTCAACAATTTATGGTAAATAAGAAGGGCAATAATGGCAATTCCAATTCAGATGACCTTAAAATGGATAATGGCAGGTGATAACAGGATGGGGACGCCCTGGAAGAGTTAAAAAAAGTCCGCAATCCTTAATTCGTAGTCGTGAATGCAATAATCTGACTACGGACTGAAGGATTACGGACTGAATGAACTAATTTGTGGATTTCTTTAATGCATCTATCAATCATGAATCCGCACGGTTATGCTTTTGAACCGCCTGAAGAAGAGCCGCTGCCGCCGGATCCGCCCTTGTTTTTATAATCCGTCTGGTAAAATCCGGTGCCCTTGAAGATTGGGCCTGCTCCGGGACCTATAAGGCGTCTTAATTTACCCTTGCAAACCGGGCATTCCTGCAGTGGCTCATCCATCATTTTCTGGAAAAATTCAAATGTATAATTACACTCTGTGCATTTATAGTCATAAGTCGGCATACTAACCTCAATAAAAATTCATGCAAAAATAACGAAATTTCACTTATCCCGAAAGTTATTGGAAAACATTTTAAAGGCTTATTGCAATAATATCTTAATTTTACCTATTTTTGCCAATAACTTTTTTGCAGGATATATGAACAGGAAATTATTTTATCTCTTAATTTATACAACTCTATTTCTGAATGGTTGCCTGAACTACTACCAGGAGACTACTATCAAGACCGATGGCTCGGGTGAGATGTTCGTGCATTACTGGATGAAGACCGCAAAGTCGCAGGATTCTCTGTTTGTAAATCAGGCAGGCATCTTTAATGCCGATTCCATCAAGAAGGAGTTCAGCTCAGAATACAGCAAGATTGGAAAAGTTGAGGTATATGCCGACAGCGCAGATACAACGGTCCACGCAAAAATTGAACTGACATTCCAGCATATCGACTCGCTGAACAGCGCCAAGGCCTTCAAGGATGCAAATTTTTCTCTGAAGAACGGGGCAGTAGGACAGAAGATATTTTCGCAGTTTATTCCCCCGGTTGCAACCGGCTTCGGAATAGACGCCAATCAGTTTACGGTTACCTATGTATATTACCTGCCGGGTGATATTATTACGCACAATGCGCATGAAATCAGCAAAAACAGGCTGACCTGGAAATATAAGCTCTCTGAAATCGGTATGGGTAAGACGATTACTGCCACCTACAGGCCCTTTAAGCTGAAGGAAACGCCGATTTGGATATATTCATTGGCATTTGCTGTTTTAATAATTGTGATTATATTTCTTTTTAAGAAAAATAAGTCCTAGGCAGCTGGTGCGCTATAGCTGCACCAACTTACATAAAAAAGAAAAAAACGGCCGGTTTCCTGAGTAAACCTGACCTGGTTGTTTAGTGAGTATGAGTATTCCCTGCAAAAAGAGTAGAAATATTGACATACCATTTAGTTTTACGTATATTTGAAATTTATTTTTGAATACATTATATATAGTTGATAAAGATGTCTGAAACAGAATTTAAGATATTCTCCGGCGGGGCAAACCCCGTTTTAGGAGAAAAAATTGCAAGTCATTTAGGTACTACACTTGGTGATATCGATCTGAAGAGATTCAGTGATGGTGAAATTTGGGTAAAATATAAAGAGAACATCAGGGGCCGTGACGTATTTATTATACAGTCCACCCCACCCCCGGCAGAGAATCTTATGGAGCTGCTTATAATGATCGACGCAGCCAAAAGAGCTTCTGCTAAAAGAATTACCGCTGTAATTCCATATTTCGGTTACGCCAGACAGGATAGAAAGGATCAGCCGAGGGTTTCAATTACCTCCAAGCTGGTGGCAAACCTGATAACTGTAGCCGGGGCAGACAGGGTTATAACGATGGACCTGCACGCTGCCCAGATACAGGGATTTTTTGACATTCCTTTCGATCACTTATACTCTTCCCCAATATTTTCAGGTTTATTTAAGGACCAGAAGGAAGATCTGGTAGTAGTTTCTCCCGATATCGGCGGTATAAAGTTAGCCAGGTCATATGCCAGAAGGCTGAACGCAAATTTAGTGGTCATCGATAAAAGAAGGCCTAAACCCAATTTTTCCGAGGTAATGAACATTATCGGAAACGTTGACGGGAAAAATGTTTTAATTGTAGATGATTTAATTGATACCGGCGGTACTTTTGTTTCTGCCGTGAAGGCACTCAAAGACAAGGGTGCAAAGGAAATATTTGGAGCTGTTACTCATCCCCTTTTGTCTGCTCACGCAGCTGAAAAAATAGAACAGTCGGAAATTACTAAACTTTATATTTCTGATACTATTTGTTTTGATGAAAATCAGGGTACCAGTAAAATTGTGGTCCGGACAGTCTCTGAAATTTTTGCTGAGGCAATTCGAAGAACCTATAGAAATGAATCTATAAGTTCTCTCTTCGAAATTGACAAAGGATAGGAATTTTTGAATTAATATCTTGGAGATGATATGGCAGAAATAATATTAAATGCCAAAGAAAGACAAAAAAAGAATAAAGGCGCGAATAAACAACTTCGGAGAGAGGGCTTGGTTCCGGGTGTGTATTATTCAAAGACTGAGCAGCCTATATTGATTGAAGTTGCTGAAATAGCACTTAAGCCTTTGATTTATACTTCAGAAGCACACATTGTGAGCCTTAAGGTGGGCGATAAAGACGCATTGACATGTGTTCTGAAGGATGTTCAGTTCGATCCGGTCACCGACAGGATAGTTCACATCGACCTTCAGGGAATCACCACAAATGAAAAACTCGAGATCGAAGTGCCAATTCTTTTTGTCGGTAATCCTGTTGGCATCAAACAGGGTGGAGTTTTGCAGCAGTCACTGCATAAACTGGACATCGAGTGCTTACCTAAGGACATGCCCGAACACCTGGTCATTAATGTTGAAAAACTGAAACTTGGTGATTCAATACACGTGGCTGACCTGAAATTCGATAATGTTGATATTCTGAATGCCGCTGACACCGTAGTTGTTGCTGTTGTTGCTCCAAGAGCAGAAAAAGAAACAGCTGAAGGTGCAGAACTGGCTGAACCGGAAGTTATCACCAAGGGTAAGACTGAAAAAGAAGCTTAACAATTGCGGGCTGTTTTTGCAATAGGAAATCCGGGTAGCCGATACGAACAGACCAGGCATAACGTCGGCGTAATGCTGATGGAACATTTTGCCTGTAAATTTGATCTCAGCTTCAGGGCTTCCGGGAAAAGTTATTATTATGCAGAGGGGGAGTTGGAAAATTCACCCTTTGTTTTAATAATACCCGGCACATATGTTAATCTCAGCGGCGTTGCCGCTTCGGACTTCATGTCCGACTATAAACTCGAAATTGAAGATTTTCTGGTTCTTTGTGATGATTTAAACCTTGAATTTGCCCAGATGAAGATTAAACTCTCTGGCGGTGACGGGGGGCATAACGGTGTCAGTTCGATAATTTATCACCTGGCTTCGGATAAATTCCCCAGGCTGCGTTTCGGCATCGGACGTGATTTTTCTCACGGTCAGATGGCCGACTATGTACTGAGCAAATTTACTGAGAGTGAACTCTCAGCCCTTGAAAATCCCTTTAAGTTCGGAGACGAACTGATAGGGGAATTCATTAAGGGCGGAACTAAATCCATGCTCGACCTCTTCAGCAGAAGCAGGCAGCAATAAACGGCAAATGCCGGGAAAAGAACTTTAACAAAGCTTAAACTTTGAACTTTTAATTAACTAATATCAGAACTCCTGCTCTTGCCATCAGGGTAAGGGCCTATAGTCCGAAGGAGGTGAATGAGGACAATGCATAAGAATCATTATGAAAGTGCAGTAATTATTAATGCTGCCATCGAAGAAGAACAGATCGAATCTACTATCAATCGTATCAGTGAAATCATCCGGGTAAACGGAGGCGAAATTATTGACGTTGATAAGTGGGGTAGAAAAAGACTCTCATATACTGTCGACAAAACTAAAAGCGGCTACTATGTGATATTCAGATTTGCTGCTCCTACAGATTTAATAGCAAAACTGGAAAGAATGTATCAGTTGGATGAATTCATTCTGAGATATCTGACCATAGTTTTGGATAAATTTGCACTCGAATACATCGAAAAGAGCAAAACACTGAAAGCTCAGGAAACTATGGTTGAAGCTGCTCC
This sequence comes from Ignavibacteriales bacterium, assembly GCA_050258815.1. Classification (GTDB taxonomy): domain Bacteria; phylum Bacteroidota; class Ignavibacteria; order Ignavibacteriales; family SURF-24; genus JAAXKN01. Next base: position 10,255 of record JBLMZM010000132.1, on the reverse strand, counting down.
GGTCGCAGAAGCTGCCCCAACAGGTGAAGTAAAAACAGATAAGGTAGAATAATAAACTATATTGACTAGTATGGAGGATTTAAGCATGGGTGAATTAAAAATGCCTGAATTAAATAGCATCTTGGTTGCAGGCAACTTAACAAAAGATCCAATATTCAGACAGACTTCAAATAATACGCCTGTAGTAAATTTTTCGATCGCAGCTAACAGGAAGTACAAGGACAGCTCCAATAATTGGCAGGAAGATGTATGCTACGTTGGCGTTGTCGCTTGGAATAAACTGGCCGAAAGCTGTAAGGAAAGACTTAAGAAAGGAAGTGCAGTACTTGTTGACGGTGAACTCCAGAGCAGAAGCTGGAAAACTGAAGACGGGCACAATAGAAGTATAGTTGAGATAAAAGCAAAAAGAATTCAGTTCCTCAACAAAGTTGGCAAATTTGCCGCCAACGGAGACGGTACATTTATCGACTCAGCAGAAGATGAGTTAGCGTATGAGGACAATTCTTTTGATAAGTTCTTATCTGATGAAGAATCGGAATTATTAAATAATCAATAATTAAATTGGTTGAAGTATGAAAAATAAAAGAATTTGTAAGTTCTGTGAGGCTAACGTAACATATATAGATTATAAGGATGAAAAACGATTGATAAAGTTCTTGACCGAACAGGGCAAAATTATTCCCAAGAGGATTACTGGTACTTGTACCAAACATCAGAGGGAATTAGTTACTGCCATAAAGAGAGCCAGACAAATCGCCTTACTGCCTTATGTTTCTGAAGCCTTAAAGTAACACGGAGGAATAATGAAAGTTATATTAAGAAAAAATTTCGAGCAACTCGGACAGATCGGTGACGTGGTTGATGTTAAGGATGGTTTTGCACGTAACTTTTTGCTTCCCCGCAATATCGCTTTTGCTGCTCAAAAAGGAAATGTTAGAGCGCTGGAAGAAGAAAAGAAACAACTGGCTAAAAAGAAAGTCAAGGAATTGCAAGCTGCAGAAAAACTGTCTTCTGAACTGGAAAAAATATCAGTTACCATTCCTGTTAAGGTTGGTGAGGAAGATAAGATTTTCGGAACCGTTACTACCCAGATGATAGCTGATTCAATGAAGGAAAAAGGTTTTGAAATCGACAGACGTAAAATTGAAATCGTCGAGCCGATCAAATCCCTGGGCATTTACAGCGTTAATGTAAAGCTCCATCCAAGCGTTACAGCCGTCGTTAAAACATGGGTTGTCCGCGAATAAATCCTTAAATAAGATTGAAAAAAGCCGGCTTTGGTCCGGCTTTTTTTTTGCCCCCGCCCTTCTTCTTACTGCTGTCCATTCTCCCCGCTTAAAGACTCGGCTGCCGTGAATATTTATTGATAAAAATAATGATATATTTCATTTGTGCATTCTTGCTTTTTGTATGTAAAACTATTTATGTTTGTAAAGGAATACTTGGCTGATTTTGCCATTTAAGGGTGCATTGTCTGTTTAAAGTAAATACATACCTGTAATAGCAGATCTATTCGGGAATCCACTCACTGTGACCGGATAATCAGAAAAACATGTGCGGATGATACCTGAAGTCGTGGTGGCTGGAATTTACCCTGTTCAGCCTTTTTTTATCTCTTGAAGTTATAATTTTACTGTACATATATTTCAGGCAAAATAGCCTCCGTTTGTCCGGTAGAAATATAAAACTCAGGAGCCAGTTCTTTAAATACCTGGAAGAATTCGTTCACTTGAAAACAACCAGCCGATATCTCGCAAAGAGGTTCTAAGGTGAATGACTCTCCTCCCGGATGGTGATAGAAAATACTTTAAACTTAATTTAGTTTTCATTAGTTTTCTTTAATTACATTAAACACTATTTAAGCACATGAAAATAGTCTGTAAAAATATGTTCCTTCTCCGGAGGTTTATATGAAAAAAATGCTACTGTTTTTTCCTCTTCTTTTCTTACTCTTAACAAATTTGACAACATATGGCGGCGCTCTTGGAACTACCGGTAAAATATCCGGCAGGGTACTTGACGCTTCAACCCGTGAACCGCTTTCCTTTGTGAATGTGGTTTTGGTTGGTACCACTATGGGCGGCACTACCGATCTGGACGGATACTATTCAATACTGAATATCGCTCCGGGCACATATACCCTCAGGGCATCGGCAATAGGCTACCACCCGACTACGGTACAAAATGTCAGAGTTTCAATTGACCTTACTACAAAAATAGATTTTGACCTTACTGAAACTAGCGTTCAGCTGGGACAGGATGTTGTTGTAGTTGCACAGAGACCACTGGTCACAAAGGATCTTACATCTTCCACCTCGGTTATCGGCTCAAATGAAATTGCTTCGCTGCCGGTTACAGAGTTCCAGGAAGTGCTTCAGCTGCAGGCCGGCGTCGTTGGCGGTAATGTGCGCGGCGGCAGAAGCGGTGAGGTCGTTTATGCAATTGACGGCGTGCCGATGACAGACGTTTACGACGGAGGTACGGTTGTGGACGTAAATGCAAATTCCATTCAGGAAATGCAGTTCGTCAGCGGTGCCTTTAATGCTGAATACGGCAAGGCCCTCTCCGGTTACGTTAATATTGCAACCAAGGACGGTGATAATCATTTTACCGGGACCATCAGCTCATATGTGGGCGACTATTACAGCAAACATACCGATATATTCAAGGCTATCGATAAGTTCAAACCCGCTTCAATCAGAGATTTTGAAGGAAGCCTTAGCGGTCCGATCCTTCAGAATAAACTCTTCTTCTATGCAAATGCCAGATATATATACTTCGGCGGATGGCTCAGAGGTGAGAGGCAGTTCAATCCCTGGAATATTACCCGTAATAACGGCGGGGATGACCTGACAAAAAGATGGGACATAATTGCCTATCCCGAGATTATTAATCCGATTGACGGCAAGACTTACGCAGCAGCAGGGGATGAAGCTATTGTCCCGATGAACTGGAATGAGAAGATGTACGGACAGGGCAAACTGACCTATAAGCCGATTCCGGAAATCAAACTTACTTACAATTATATATACGACAAGGTTCGCTATCAGGATTATGACCAGTCGTTCTCGCTGAACCCAGATGGCAATTTTAATAAATTCCGCTGGGGAAATACAAACATCCTCTCAATGACCCATACTCTCGGCTCCAATACTTTCTATACGCTGAACGGTTCATACCTGTTCAAGGAATTCAGACAGTATGTATATGAGGATTACCAGGACCCGCGCTATACAAATCCTGTACTCTTAAACCAGCAGCCTAACGATATTCCGACTTTTAAGACCGGCGGAACACAGAACCAGCACTTCAAGAGAACTACAGGAACTTATGGAATTAAATTCGATCTGACTTCGCAGGTCACAAATGCACATCAGATCAAAGGCGGTGTTGAATTCAACAGGCACGCACTGACTTTTGACAATATATATCTTATAGAAGAATCCGGCCTTACAGATCCGCAGTTAAGCGGAAATCCTTTTACAAGGATGCGCCTTCCCGATCCCAATAATCCGAGCGAAAATATAGGCATCGACCTGTATACCAGAAAACCTATAGAGTTTTCTTCGTACCTGCAGGATAAGATTGAGCTCAATGAGCTGATAATAAATATAGGCTTAAGATTTGACTACTTTAAGCCCGACGGCAAGATCCTTTCAGATCCTACGGATCCGGATATATACAGACCCAGGAATCCGGTCAACCTGGCCAAAACACTCGAAGAACGCAGGACATACTGGTATAAGGACGCTTCCTCCAAGGTTCAGCTCAGCCCCCGCCTTGGTGTTGCATTCCCCATTACTGACCGCGGCGTGATCCATTTTTCTTATGGACACTTTTTCCAGATCCCGAACTTCGACCTGCTGTATACAAATCCAGAATATAAATTCAGACCATCGGGAACAGAGAATTTCGGCATTGCCGGAAATCCTAACCTGAGACCCGAACAGACCATCAGCGGTGAGGTGGGCCTGCAGCAGGCATTCACTGATGAAATCACCGTGGACCTTACCGGATTCTTCAGGGATATAAGGGACCTTACCGGTACCAGGGCAGATGAAATCAGAATGTTCGGCGGAGCCGGCAGATACAGCCAGTATGTTAACAGCGACTTTGGTTTTGTAAAAGGAATTATTGTTTCGTTAAGCAAAAGATTTGCAAACAACTGGTCAGCTACTCTGGACTATACACTAATGACAGCAAAAGGCAATGCTTCAGATCCTGCAGCTACACGTAATGAAATTACGAATGGTCAGCAGCCCGAAGTACAGCTGGTTGCATTAAACTGGGACCAGACGCATACTGTCAACCTTACATTCAGCTATTCTTCAGCAGATCTCTGGGGCTTCAGCCTCATAGGACAGTACGGAAGCGGCTTCCCATATACTCCGAGACGCTCTATAAACGTTTCAGCACTGCTGACTAACAGTGAAAATAAGCCTGCCACTTATAATGTGGACTTGAGGGCTTATAAGGATATAATGTTCGGAGACTTCAGACTCAGCATATTTGCACGCTTATATAACCTGTTCGACGTTAAAAATCAGGTTAATGTATATGATGACAGCGGTACGGCCGACTTTACACTCGATGAATATAACTTCAGGCTGCAGAATAAACCGCAGATTGTGAATACACTGGATCAATATTATAATAACCCGACTTTCTACAGCGAACCTCGCAGAGTTGAAGTCGGTGCATCTTTCTTCTTTTAATATTTATTAATGAAATTTGAAAATTTATAGTGGAATAGTCATGAAAATAATTAAATACTTTCTACTTTTGGCTTTGACCGCACTCCTGCTTCCTATGGAATCATTCCCTCAGATAGGCAGGGGCGATCCGACAGGAAGCTGGAACAGAACGGGTGTTCATAATGGAAACCAGGTAAGGACGGTATTCAGAAATTCGGGAGTAATTGCACAGCCGGGTTCTGATGGTCCAAGAGGTGCCTGGAAATTTGACGATAATGGCTATATAGGTGACGTTTCACCACTCATCGGTGTGCGTCTGCCGATTAAGGACTGGAATAAGGACGGTAAACCTGATACTATCCATTCAGTTGTCATCACTCCTGTCGACAGACCGGGCGGACATAAATATGCCCCCGGCGGCGGCGTTGACTGGACATTCGAACCAATCCCCGGATTTTTGAACCAGTCCTATAATGTCGTTGGCAAAGGTATTGCCTTCAGCGATAACCCCGAAACCTGGCCTCCTTACTGGCCTGATCATCCGGACTGGAAAGATTCCAGCGGAAAGGCTGAATGGAACGGATACTTCGGGAGGGGACAGATTCACGCCGACCAGGAAAGCTATTATATGATGGACGATAACGTAGACGAAAATATGTATACTCTCTATGGATTCCTGCCGGATAGTACTGACCCTTCAAGAAAAGGACAGGCACTGCAGGTAAAAGTCAGAGGCCTTCAGTGGGCAAATCCGCTGGCTGAAAATACATTGTTCTGGGTTTATGCCGTAAAAAACGTAGGTACCACGGTTTATGACCAGACTGTATTCGGTCTTCTGGTGGGTACATATGTAGGTATTTCGGGAAATGAATACAGCGATGACGTTTCTTATTTTGATGTAAGAGAATCAATGACCTATACCTGGGATTTCGGCAATTACATTAACCCGATCGATAACCCTAAATGGAAACCCAACCCGAGCGCCGTAGGTTACGTGGGTTATGCATTCCTGGAATCGCCCGGTAATCAGTACGACGGAATAGATAACGACGGCGATGACAACCCTTCCCTGAAGAAATACTGGAATTTTGCGGCTGATGCAAATTTCTTCGGTGAGCACGATTTCGATGCCAGGACAATTCAGGCCGGCGATAGACTCATAAAGACTACTATTACACCGACTGGTGAATATTTAAGAGAGCCCTTTACAGTTGGAACTGTGCAGGATTCAGTAGTTTCAATGGGAAAGACATTCGTGCTGATTCCCGGAAAAACTATTCTGGTTGAAGGTAACGTGGATCCTTCCACGGGTACACTTAATCAGAATGCCAATGACGGCATCGATAACGACCTCGATGGTATTATTGACGAAAACTACCAGGTTCACTACAGGCAGTATAAGAAGAGCGGTAACGTTGTTCTTATTGACCAGGTTGCTCCTGTACAGTATAAGGATTTTCTAGGTGGAAAGGGAACCAAGGACCTCATGATCGATGAATCCAGAGCCGACGGAATTGATAATGACGGCGACTGGAGCCGCGACCCTGTAACCGGTGAATGGGTATATGGCAACGGAAAATTAATTGATGACGTTGGTGCCGATGGTAAACCAGGCACACACGACCTGGGCGAAGGCGACGGGGTGCCAACTCCGGGTGAACCAAACTTTGACAGGTCTGACGTTCATGAGTCTGACCAGATCGGTCTGACCAACTTCCAGTATTTTACTCCTGCCGGCGCAATCCACATGAATAACAACGAGGAAATGTGGGGCAGATTGCGTCCCGGTTTGTTCGACGTACCCAATATCTTTGTTAACGGCGTGGCTACACGCGGCGAGGACGGCGACTTTGTCTACGGATCCGGCTATTTCCCATTGTTCCCGGGCCAGACAGGCGACTTCTCACTTGCTCTTTGCTATGGCGACGACTTTAAGGGTGTACTGAAGACAAAACAGGTTGCACAGATTATTTATAATGCAAATTATAACTTCCCGACTCCTCCCGACAGACCTACTGCCTGGGCGGTTGCAGGTGACCATAAGGTTACACTGTACTGGGATAAAATTGCAGAAAACTCGATTGACCCTACTACAAAAGAAAAGGATTTCGAAGGCTATAAGATCTACAGGGGAACAGATCCCGATTTTACCGACGCAAAACAGATATCCGACGGTACGGGACAGAAAAAAGGCTACGTGCCAATTGCACAGTTCGACGTGAAGGACGATATTACAGGATACTTTGTGGCTTCACCACAGCTTTATTCCATCAATAACGGATTGCCCTATTACCTGGGTGATGATACCGGTATAAAGAATACATTCGTCGATACAGACGTACAGAACGGCAGAACTTATTATTATGCTGTCTGCGCTTACGATAGGGGTAAAGCCTCGGCCGACATTTTCCCGTCGGAAAATAATAAACCTATTTCCAAGAATGTCGAAGGAATACTCACCTTTACGAGCAATACACTGGCAGTCGTTCCAAATGCTCCTGTTGCCGGTTATGTTCCGCCTTCATCCGGCTCACAGCTGGAACGCTTAAATGGAAGCTCAACTCCTGTACCATACTATCAGACTATTGATCCGACAAAAATAAAGGATGCCACCTACGAAGTGTTCTTTACCGATTCTTCGGTTAATGGCGTAAATATCGGCTATGCATATAATGTCGTTAACACTACGACAAAGGATACAATTATCCGCGTAAATAAGAGAATGCTGGCCACTAATGGAGATATTTTTGACGGATTGAACCTCTCGTTTGATTCACGCTACCAGAACCTCGATAGCATCAGACTTGATCCGGTAAAGAGCGGGTGGAGCAAAAAACACTCAAATGACCTTGCATTTACCGCAACACAGGTAAACACTGGCGGACTGAAGGGCATAAAATATCCTTATGACTACATGTTCGTATTCTCTGACGCATATACCGATTCGTCCTACCAGCTGCAGTCATTTGGTGAATTGGCACCTCCTGTAGTTAAGGGCATTAACTTTAAGATATATGACATTACTGAACCTACTCAGCCTTTACAGGTTAAATTCGGTCTTGCTGAACGTCCGGGAAAAATGAAAGATACATTGTCTAATCTGGATAGAGTTTACCTCTCCGATAAGGACGGAAAAACTATCTCCTGGGCAGTTACATTTACGAAGGACAGTGCCTATGTTCCTCATGCTGGAGATACTTTGTTCGTTAAATTTATTAAACCGTTCACCGGAAGAGATAAATTTACATTTACAACTAAAGCTGCTGCTTATGACCCTGGTTTGGCAAAAACCCAGCTGAACGACGTTAAAGCGGTACCAAATCCATATATCGTTACTAATACTTTTGAACAGCCTTTGCCTGCACAGATCAGAGGAAGGGGTGAACGGGTAATTAATTTTATTAACCTGCCTCCAAGGGCAAAAGTACACATCTATTCCTCAAACGGCAGCCATATCCAGACACTGCAGCAGGATGGAAACCTGCAGAACGGAAGTCTGGCATGGAACCTCAGGACTAAGGAAGGCCTGGATGTTGCCTTCGGTGTTTACTTCTATGTGGTTGAGGCTGAAGGTATCAGCGATAAGAAATATGGAAAAATAGCTATTATTAAGTAAATGAATTTCCATGAAATTCTACTGGAGTTTAACAATGAATAGAAATATATTAAAATTAATAATGATTCTGATCTGTGGTACAAATATCCTGATGGCACAGTCAAAGGTCGGTACTACAGTAGCTAACTTTCTCACAATTCCGGTAGGCCCCAGGGCCACCGGAATGGGTGGCGCCTTTGTGGCCGTTGCCAATGACGCTACAACAGCATACTGGAACCCGGGCGGACTTTCCCGCCTTTCCAGCAGTGAATTCAGTGTTGTTCATTCTGAATGGCTCGTTGGAACCAGTCTGAACTGGCTCGGCGTTGCAATTAAATTTGATGCTGATAATACACTTGGACTCAGTGTCAACCAGCTGGCTTATGGTAAGGAAGACATTACTACGGTTGACCAGCCCAATGGGACAGGTCAGACCTGGGACGCACAGGACATAGCCTTCAGCCTTTCCTATGCAAGAAACCTTACCGACAGATTCTCAATCGGCGGCAGCGTTAAGTATATCCAGCAGAGAATCTATAACGAAAGCGCCAGCGCCTTTGCTCTTGATATAGGTCTGTTGTTTACTACTCAATTAAAAGGATTGCGCATAGGTATGAATATCTCTAACTTTGGTACAGAGATGCAACTTAGCGGCAAGGACCTCCTGCAGCCGGTTGACATCGATCCGGCACATACAGGCAACAATGATAATATTGTTTCTGATCTGGGGACAGACAGCTGGACACTTCCACTTGTATTTACTGTCGGCCTTGGAATGGATGCCTATGAAACAGAGGACTGGAAATGGACAGTGGCTACAGATGCCGTTTATCCTAACAACCAGACTTCTTACCTGAACGCTGGTACGGAACTAACCTGGTCCAAAATTATTTCGTTGAGAGTTGGTTACAATTCATTTTTGAAAGGAGGGGGGTCGCTGACTAAAAAGGCAACTGAAGAAGGACTAACTGCAGGACTCGGACTAAATTATAATTTTGGTCCTTTCTCAGCCAGAGTGGATTACAGTTACATGGATTTTGGCGTTTTCAAACAAATTTCCAAATATTCGCTGTCAATTGGATTTTAGTTCACTAATTCATTCTTCTATTAACTAATCAGAGAGGCACAAAAATGAGAAGACTAATACTTACAGTATTTTTAGCTTTCTTGGGAATGGTCATGGTGGCTAACGCTGCTACCATCAACGTTACATTCCAGGTGGATATGAGTATCCAGATTGCAAAGGGCAACTTTAAGGTTGGTACAGATACCTTGGTAGTGCGCGGCAGTTTCCAGAAGGAGGCTGGGGACACCGCCGGTGACTGGCAGGGTATGAAGTTTGTCCTTACCGATCCCAACAGTGATAAAATATACACCGCTACAATTAGTCTGCCTGCAGACAGTGCAAACAAGAAATATGAATTCAAGTTTGTCATTAATTCAGGCGGATGGGAAAGCGTATCAAACAGAAGCTTTATACTTACTGCTCCTGGTCCACAGCTGCTGCCCGTTGCATTTTTTAACAACGAGAAACCGGCTGCAAAGACCTATACCATTAAGTTTACGGCTGACCTGACGGACATCTATGGAAGCGGCGCAGGTTACTTCGATGCTTCTACGGATTCAATTTTAGTAATGGGACTTGACTGGGAAGGCGGTACAAACGTTCAGGGTTCAAGGAAAATGTCAGAAACGCTTACACCTGGTATCTACGTTACAACACTGAAAGTCCAGGCTACTGGTGACTCAACAAAGTGGAAATTCAGAGCATTCCCTGAAAATCACTTCACCAATACCGGCTGGGAAGTAGGTGATGACAGATGGTTCAAGTACGGAAATGACACTGTATTAACATTCCCAACCATTAAACCTAGAATATTCCCTGCTCAGCCAGCTTTAACAGCAGACGTAAAGGTTTTATTCCAGGTTAACATGAAGAATGCCAAGAACCAGTACGATAAGAGCG
>JBLMZM010000131.1:0-21404 GCA_050258815.1 Ignavibacteriales bacterium | reverse complement strand
AAAGGGTTACTTTGTAATTCGCTTTGACAACCGTGATTCAGGACTTTCGACAAAATTTGAAGAAGCCGGAATTCCAGACTTTCCGGGTGCCATGAGGGACCTAACGGAAGGCAAGCATGTTGAGTCAGCCTATTATCTGGAAGATATGGCTGATGATGCAGCTGGTTTGCTTGAGGCGTTGGCAATTGAGGAAGCCCATATTTGCGGAGCTTCTATGGGCGGTATGATAGCACAGTTTGTTGCATACCGGCATCCAGATCATGTTTTAAGCCTCACTTCAATAATGTCGGGCACAGGAAATCCAGATCTGCCGCAGGGTAAACCGGACGCACTTGCCTTAGTAATCTCGCCGCCGCCAGTGCAGCGCGAAGCGTACATTGAACACAACATGAATATCTGGCGAAAAATATGGAGCCCCGGTTTTCCATTTGAGGAACAAAGAGCCAGAGTGTATCTGGAGAGAAGCTATGACCGTTCATTCTGCCCGCAGGGAATGGCACGCCAAAACATGGCTATTCTTGTCAACGGCGACCGAAGCACATTACTTTCCACTATTAAGGTTCCGACACTGGTAATTCATGGAAGTGATGACCCGCTGATACCTGTTGAATGCGGGAAAGATACAGCCAGACTTATACCGGGCGCAAAGTTATTAATAATTAACGGTATGGGGCATGATATGCCTAAAGAAGCCTGGGAAGAAATAGTTGAGGCTATTGCAAAAAATTCATTGCAGGAGAATGTGAGATTGTGACTTATGGTTTTGAAGGAATTTAGGAAGAGGAGCAACAGGGTTTTAAGCCCCGGGAATAATTATATTGCGGGCAGAGAGGTTAATCATCTGCCCGCAAAAGCCGGCTTTTAATATTCAGCTTAAACCGGCGACTTTGCCTTTAGAATTCCTCTTCTCCCGTTTCATTTCTGTTCTGGCGGTCGCTCTGCTTGAAGTTATTTAAAGAATACCTAACGTTCAGCATTACCATAGGGGCTTCCATTGAGAACCTGTTGAATGAATAAAGCCCTGTGCTTTCTGTAGTTGATTCATGCCTGTGTGTGCCAAATATGTCCCTGACCTGAAGGGTTATTGATAGCTGCTTATCCATCAAGTCTTTCTTTAAGGCGAGGTCCGACATAAATGAGCCTTTTCTTCTTTCCTGAAGCGATACACTTGGACTTTCGTAATTTCCGTTCAGCTGAAGATGGAGTGTGCTGCTAAGGTTAATATTGTTGCTCATCCTGAGGCGCCAGTTAAAGCTGCTCTTTTCAACAGGAATTTCGTTTAGGCTGCTTTTGAGCCTGTAATCGTAAACGTTGCCCATCAGGTCAACGCTCCAGAGTTTGAGGACGTCGAAACTGGCCATTACTTCAGTTCCGAGTGAGTAGTCTTTTCCAATATTGGCAAATGTCTGAAGTGTCACGTTGTCGGCATATGGCGAACTGACGACATCAGTTTTGCTGTTATTAACCCTGTAATAACCCTCGGCTGAAAAAGATACCGGTCCTATAAGAGTCTGTAACCCCAGTTCATAGGAGTCAATAAGCTCGGGCTTCAGGCTTGGGTTGCCGCGGTGGACCGTTGTAGCGTCGACCCAGGTTGTAAAGGGTTCAAGCATCCAGGACCTCGGCCTCTGTATTCTTTTTGCGTAACTGGCTATAAACTGCATACCGGATTCAAGTTTGTAAGAAAAATGCAGCGTCGGGAAGAAATCCCATCGGTCGATATTGAAATCCTGTCCTAATGAAAGAACCTGGATTTTACGGTATGTATATTCTCCTCTTACTCCTGCCTGGTAGCCGAAGTTACCGATCATATCTGAGAATACCGAATAGACTGAATATTCATCAATTCTTGATTTTGTGGAATAGCTGAATTGCGGCTCAAACAGGTAAGCGCCTGCCGTCTGGTTGAACTGCGAGAACTGGTTATCTTCAGTAGAAAGCTCAGTCTGGCCTTCAAGTCCCGATTCAAGCTTTGAAATTTCGCTAAACGGCAGTGTATAATCGATTTTGGTATTAAACTCACTTCCGGGCCCGCCTTCAGTCGTATTTTTGCCCTCGGCAATCCCCTGGCTGTTCAGCAGTTCACTGATTGATATGTCGTTCTGGTCTTCTGATTCGTACTGGACGTCTGCTGTAATCTCGTGCCCGGATGAATTAAATTTGTGCTGATAATTCAAACTGGCTTCATAAGAGTTGCCCGAATGCTCGGAGTAGCTCTTATTTATATAAAACAGTCCTAAAGGTGCCGCAGTGGAGAATTCGGAGTAATTTGCCGAGGAGCCTTCGGTTCTGGATCTGTCCTGGTATCTGCCTCCAATTCCAAGCACGTCATTGTCGCCAAGCGTAAAACTCAGGCTGCCTCTAAGCCCGTAGCCATCCCTGCGGTGGTTGCCATCGCTGTTCATATTGATGTGTGAAGTGCTGCCCTGGTAGTCGAAAATCTTTTCCTGCAGTCCGCTGCTGGCCATGTTCATCTTCCTGTAGTTCAGGCCGAAAGTTGCATCAACCAGAGGTGTCTTATAGTTAAAAAGACCTTCTGCGCCATACTTGTCCTTAAGCCCCGTGCTCAGGTTTGCCATGCCCGAGAGTCCCAGGTTCTTATTTTTCTTGAGCACGAGGTTGATAATTCCGGCAACACCCTCGGGATCGTACTTGACCGAAGGGTTTGTAATGATCTCAATATTCTGTATTGCGCTGGCGGGGATCTGCTGCAGGGCATCCTGGGCGTCTACAACCGTAGGGCGGCCGTCAATAAGGAGTGTGAAACTGCCGCTGCCGCGCAGGCTTACGTTGCCTTCAACGTCAACAGAAACCGAAGGAACATTTGCAAGAATGTCTACCGCGTTTCCGGAGGTGGCAGTGGTGAATTTATCCACGTTAATTACTTTCTTATCGATCTGGTAGGAAAAGGGGACCCTCTGCCCTTCAACGACCACATTATCCGTACTTACGACCTTCTCCTCAAGCTTTATTTCCCCAAGGTCCAGCCTGGAAGAAGAAAGTTCAACTTCTTTTAATTTTTTCTTTTCATATCCAATAAAAGAAACCGCTATGTTATATTTTCCGGGAACGACGTCCTTAATTTCAAAATTTCCATCAGGATCAGTAATCGATCCATTGATCTGTTTTCCGCCCGTAGTCTTAAAGAGTACAACGCTTGCATATTCAACAGGCTTTCCGGTCTGCGAATCCAGCACCTTTCCCGTAATTGAGCCGCCGCCGGGAGCTCCCTGGCTGCCGCCCCGCTTGCCAGGCTGTGCAAAAGCTGAAGTAAACAATAAAATTGAAATGAAAAACGTAACAGTAATACTATATTTCATGAATATCCTCAATAATCTGGTATAAAAATCTGTACAAAAACTTGAAAAATTAACCGGTTAAAATACCGCATTATCCGGATACTAAACAAGCATTAAAGGACAAAATGTGTGAGTTTGTTTCAATAATAGTTCGACAAAGTAAAATTCAAAAAAGTTTAACGGAAATTTTAACATATTTATTGTAATTGTTATAAATTGCATTAGACAAATAGGAATAATTCCTTCTATAATATGTGAATTTTGGCTAAACTTACAAGCATATGATTTTGGGTAGGGATAGCGCTAAATAAACAGAAATCTATCAGCATTTAACTTCGGGCTTAAAATGAGAAACGCTCTGATATTTTTTCTATTTCTTATTTACACTAATGGATATCCGCAGCAGGGAACCATATTGCCATTATCAAAACCCGGGGAAACCGGATTCTCATCAGACAGTATAGGCATTGTGAATACTTTGATGCAGAAATATGTTGATGAGAAGAAACTTCCGGGCATTATAACAATGATTGCCCGTCATGGGAAAGTTGTTAGTTTTGAAAAGTTTGGAATGATGGATGTTGGAAAACCCATGCAGCTAAATGCATTTTTCAGAATAGCCTCTATGACCAAGCCCGTCACGAGTGCGGCTTTAATGATATTGTTTGATGAAGGCCGTTTTAAATTAAATGATCCTGTTTCTAAATATATTCCTGAATTTAAAGACTTAAAAGTATTTTCTGGAATTGATAGAGACGGAATAAAGCTTGAGGAACAGGCCAAACCGATGACAATCCGCAACCTCCTTATGCATACATCCGGTTTGGCCAGTGGCGGTGAGAGTAATCCTGTTGATTCCATCTACAGGGCTTCTAATCTTTCCGGCGGGACGTTAAAGGATATGATACAGAAGTTGTCAAAAATTCCTTTATTATATCAGCCCGGTACGAGGTGGAATTACAGCAGGTCATCGGATGTAATTGCTTATCTTGTAGAAGTTATTTCGGGGAAGCCTTTTGACCAGTTTTTAAGAGAAAGAATATTTGTACCCTTGCAAATGGAAGAGACGGGTTATTATGTTCCAGTAGAAAAACTGAACCGGGTTGCAGCGGTATTCTGCCCTGCTGATTCGGGAGGGATTAAAGCTCTGACGGATCCCGAGGTAAATAATGTGACGGCAAAAGTAAAGTTCTTCTCAGGAAACGGGGGGCTTATTTCGACTGCAAAAGATTATATGATTTTTTCGCAGATGCTGCTCAATAAAGGGATCTATAACGGGATAAGAATCTTAAAAAGTAAAACCGTTGAGCTAATGACTTCGGATCAGATATCAGATGAGATAATGCCTGATGACAGCTTTTTTGGGCCAATGCTATCCGGAATGGGATTCGGATTCGGTTTTGCGGTTGTAAAGAGCAATAACCAACCGGTTTTTACCGGCTCTGCCGGTTCTTATTGGTGGTCAGGATCTGCAAATACCTATTTTTATATTGATCCTGAAAAAGATTTGATATTAATATTCATGACACAATTTGTTCCAAATTTTCATTATCCGGTTTTTAAAGAATTCAGGGAATTGGTATATAAGTCGATAATTGAATAAACAGATAATTGACGAAAATTCACATTCTTTACAAATTTAGGAGCTAAAATGATAGTAAGAATATGGCACGGCTTTACCACACCCGAAAATGCTGATAAGTATGAAAAATTACTTTATGAGGAAGTATGGAAAAGCATTGAAGGGAAGAACATCAAAGGTTACAGAGGAATTGAACTGCTGAAAAGGGAGCAAACGGAAGAAGTTGAATTCATAACAATAATGAAGTTTGACGGAATTAATGATGTAAAAGAATTCGTAGGGGAAGACTATACTAAGGCATATGTCCCTCCCAAAGCACAACTTCTGTTAAAACGGTTCGATTCTCATTCACAGCATTATGAACACCTTGCTGCAGTTAACTATCAGTAAGAGCATTATTATATCTTACAATTCTTTTCCGTTTTGCCGGAATTTGCAATTATTAGCCGCCAATGCCGACAAATGATAAAAGACTAAAGCAACTGGTGAAGATATTTAAGCTTATCCGGGGAATTCTTAACATGTCAGCAGCCTCAAGCTCCAACAGTACCTGTTTTGACTTCCCCAGCCCGCTTGTAATTGGCTGTAATTACACCGCTTGGTGTAACATAACTTTCTATTAATGTAAATGCTGCCGGAAAAGGGCCATCGTCAAACAACTTCTTTCCCATACCAAGAGTCAAAGGGTAAATGTTGAGCCAGAATTCGTCCACTAAATCATGCTTCAGCAACAGCTGAACGAGCCTGCTGCTGCCCCAGACTTTGATGTCCGAACCATTTGAATTTTTGAGTTTTTCAATATCCGCCAGGCTTTTGAGGAAAACTGAGTTTTTCCAGTCCGACTTTTCCATGGTCCCGCTCAGGACATATTTTGTGACTTCATTGATCCCTGGCCAAATGTCCGCATGTCCAGGCCAGTAAGAGGCAAAGATCTCAAATGTTTTTCTGCCCAGAAGAAGATCTGCAGGTTGCAGCTGCTTTTCCATTGCCTTACCGGAATCTTCGTTGGCAAAAGGTGCAGTCCAACCGCCATATTTGAAACCGCCTGATATATCTTCCTCAGGTCCGCCAGGTGCCTGCATAACACCATCCAATGTAATCATAGATAGAACGATTATTTTTCTCATTTAATTGCATCCTTAAAAGTTTAACGTCAGAAACAGTTTATTTTTAATATTCTTATAATATTTGTATTTGTAAAGGGATTTATGCGAAGGCTAAATGACATTGGTTATCTTAAAAGATAAGAAACGAATACTTCGGGTTTATGCGATATTAAATTAAATTCCGGGGACAAATTTTGAACAAGGACAGATAGTTGTTATTTTTGCATTGCTCGGTTGAAGGCATGATTTTAAAACAGAATAATAAGGATATCTACAGCGTATGAATAACCAGATTGAGCTTAAAGAAGTCAATAGCTTAGATGAGTTGAAACAATTTGTTTCATTTCAATATCAGTTATATAATGGGAATAAATTTTGGGTCCCTCCAATACGTTCAGATGAGCTTTTCTCCCTGAGAAAGGACAAAAATCCGGCTTTCGATTTCTGCAGTTCTAAATACTGGCTGGCTTATAAGAATGGGAAAATAGCCGGAAGAATAGCCTGCATTATTAACAGGAGGTATAATGAAAGGTGGGACGCAAAATCTGCGCGCTTTGGATGGTTCGATTTTATAGACGATCCGGAAGTATCTTCAGCGCTCTTATCTGCAGCCGAAGCCTGGGCAAAGTCAAACGGTATGGAGTGTATTCATGGCCCCCTGGGTTTTACAGATATGGATGGTGAGGGCACACTGATCGAAGGATTTGAAGAAACAGGTACTCTGGGTGCAATATATAATTATCCATATTATGCCGGACACATCGAAAAATCGGGTTATGCAAAAGAGGCTGACTGGGTAGAATATGAAGTTACTATGAACTCAGGAATAAATGAAACGGTTCAAAGAATAGCTCAAATTGCGCTTAAAAGGAACAATCTTACAGTACTGAGAGTTAAGAAGGCTAAAGAACTGCTCCCTTATGCTCACGAAATTTTTGCCCTGCTTAATGAAGCCTACAAAAATCTATATGGCTTTGTTGAACTTTCAGATAAGCAGATTGACATGTATGTAAAACAATATTTCGGCTATATTATGCCGGAGTACGTTCCTGTTGTTCTCAACAGCGATAATAAAGTTGTGGCATTCGGTATTACTATGCCATCTTTATCCGAGGCTCTACTGAAAAGCAATGGCAGGTTATTTCCTTTTGGTTTTATCCGCATCTTAAAGGCAATGAAAAAAAGCAGAAAGGCGGATCTGTATCTTACCGCCGTCAGCCCTGAAATGCAGAACAAAGGCGTAAACGCAATTCTGATACATGAAGTGAATAAAGTGTTTGTTAAAAATAAAATTGAAATTGTGGAAACAAACCGAGAGCTTGAGGTCAATTCGAAGGTGCAGGCCCAATGGAGGTTTTTTGAAAACCGTCAGCATAAAAGAAGAAGATGCTACAAAAAAGTCTTGTAGCCAAAATCCAATGAGTTTTTAACTTAGTGCTTCTACTTGCTCCGGGACTTTACGCAAGCCCCGGAGTTCGGAGGTATATCTATCCAAAACTTCCTCAGAAAGCTACCCAGGTTAATAAATATAATGTATTATTGTCGGATGCGTTTCGACCTGAACCATCATAGTTGCTTGTGCCGCCATTGAACTTATTATATGCGATGTATTGAAGTGCTAATTTAGTATTAAGCCAGGGCAGATAATCAAATTCAAAAGCAAGTCCACTACTATTTGGAGATCCACTAGCACTGCCGCTAACGCTTACCGGCGCATTTAGTGCGGGATTGTTATCTCCTGTTATTGAAAAATAACCCAGCGAGAATCCTATCTGTGAATGCAGAATGATATTCCCATTAATATTGAATGAGTTTAATGCTGTTGAAGCACTCAGTGCTGAATCAGGAGAAAGTGTTTCATGGATATAAGATCCATGGACTGTTAAAATGTTTCCACCCAGAGGTTTTTCAAAATTAAGATCAAAACCTATATCAGTATATTTATTTGTAAGCCCTGTAACGCCTGCAGCAAACTGATTTGCAGCCATACCGAAAGTGCCTACTTCAACATAATTATCGCTAATTTGCCTCTGAAGTGCTACCCGCCAATATGGAGCTACACTTTTCAGCACGCCATTCGAAGAGCTATCAGGAGGATTATGCCCTCCCTGAATTGCTGTTTTATATAAAGTTACCTCAGCATAAAGCAAATCATTCCAAAGGCTATAAATTCCCAAGCCAATAACTTTTTGAGCCAGCCCTCCTTCAATTAAGGTTGCTGCTGCAGGAGCAGGAGATGTGGCCGAAGCTGCGAAAGGAAATCTCCAGGCTGGTAAACTATTCCAAAGGTCCTGGACAGTTGGGTTATTGTTTATATCTATTCCGTAGACAAATCCCTCAGAAAAAAGTTCAGTCTGATCGGCATACCGCAAGTCTGCATTATCCATACCAATTGTTCCACTTTGTTGATCATAGGTTATCTGAAAAAATCCACCTATCTTTGGGGTCAGAGAGCCAGCCAGGAATAGGCTTAACTGCTGCGGGAAGGAGAAATTACCATTTTGTGCACCAGGTTGCTCTTTATTTTCATGAGAGAATGAGGCCATGATCATACCTGAAACAGGAGGACTATTAGGTAAACGCATTATAACAGTTTCACTATCAGAGGTTGCCTGAATAGAACTTACACCAACCAGAGAGTATCCCATTCTCTTAAATTGCCTTCCGAATACTGTAAGTTCAGGAAATATGGAGTGACAAGTATTACATGGTAAGTTAGTTTGCCGTGCAAAACTTGGGATTGCATATGTAATAAGTGAATCTATAAACAAAGCAATAAAAACAGCAGCAAAGGCAGGCAATAAAACAAATTGTCTATATGTTTTCATATACCACCTCTTTTAATTTGCTTATTTTTTCCCTAACTCACGAATATAATTTACTAACGACCAGCGTTGTTTATCAGACAGAGTAGACTGCCAGGAAATCATTGGAGGCTTTCCAGTTGTTATTTTCCAATATATAGCTCCATCGGTCTGATCCTGAACCTGTTTGGCAGTTAAGTTTTTGGGCTTGGGTGTCAGCGAAGCAGCTGCAACCCCGTTGCCTTCACCCTTATTTCCGTGACAACTCACACAGTAGGTAGTAAACAAAGACTTCCCTTCTTTAATTGCTTTAGTATTCCCTTTAAGAGGATTTATTAGTTTATTGGCACTCTCAGGAGCCACCCAACTTGTTCCCCCAACCTGGGGATTTTCCTGTGAAAATAGATCATTAATTATTAGTATACTCCCCACGGGGAATAAAAACATTGTAATTAAGGCATATAATAGTATGTCCTTAATCTTTTTACTTTTTGTTTTTATATTTTCCATTTTTATCTCACCTATCGTGTTACATACCCGATAGTATCCAGGTTTTTAAATAAAAACAAGTCTATTTAACCTGATATTACCGCGTAGAAGGTACGTGCGGCTATTGGCTCAATAGCTATACTCTGCACTCTGGAATATACATATACCTGCTCCTTTTCCGGTTAGTATAGGGATAACCGTTTTCACTTTGTACAAGAACTTTTCCTCCCGAACCATCAGTCAGCTGCCTGAAAAGAAGTGCTTCGGCCTTACGTAAATTTTAGCTAAATTCGCATAGACGTAGTTCCGGGAAAGTAGTATTTTATTTAATAAATCAAATAAACTTCAGGAAGCTGAAATTATATGAGAGACAGATTAGGAGCCATTGACGGTGAACGCCAGACTTTCTTTGCAGAATTTGTCCGCTTTGGTGTAAAAAATGGCTACAAGGGGACAGAAGAAACGGTTTTACTTAAGAAAATTCACGACAGCTCCGGAAAGTTTATAACAGATCACCTTTGGTTCAATTTAACAAGAGGTTTTGAGAAGTTAAATCTTAAAGAAGGTGACAGAGTCCAATTTGATGCAAGGGTAAGAAGCTATACAAGGGGCTATAAGGGAAGACTCGCCAAGATCCTGAATCCATCCAAGGCCAGAGAGAGCAAAGACTTTAAGCTAAGCCATCCAACCAGGATACTGAAGCTTACTTCATAACCACCTGTGCCTCCTTCGAGTATCTTTTGTTCTGCCACGACTGCCTGTTGGAATTTTATTATATTCCCTTTAATAATAGAAGGAGGACATACATGGTTTCTCAGGATCAAAAAGCAAAGGCCGAAACATTCTTAAAACTTCATACTCAGAAGGAAATTCTTGTACTGCTTAACTCATGGGACCCCGGAAGCTCAAAACTGGTGGAAGCTATGGGCTTTAAGGCTGTTGCTACAACCAGCATGGGTATTTCGGCATCTTTAGGATACCCCGACTGTCAGAAGATCCCATTCGGCGAAATGTTGGACACCCTTGCGAAAATAGCAAGCAGGGTAACAATCCCGGTCACGGCAGATATTGAAGGCGGCTATGGAAATAATCCGGATGAAATTTTATCCTGCATAGATAAAATTATTGCCACCGGAATAGTAGGAATAAACATAGAAGACAGTCGTAATCTCAGTCCTGAATTAGTAGAAATCCCGGAGTTCTGTGAAAGACTGCAGGCAATCAGAAGTCTATCGGACAATCTGGGGTTTCATCTTGTTATTAACGCAAGGACTGATGTTTTTCTTACTTCTTCGGGAGCACCCGCAGGCCGGTTAAAGCATGCCATAGAACGCGGCAACAAATACCGGGAGGCGGGGGCAGACTGCATATTCGTTCCCGGCATTTGGTCAAGAGAAGACATTTCTACTTTGGTTAAGGAAATTGCGGCCCCTATAAATATTCTTGCCAACCCGACCAATGCGCCCTCTCTTCCTCCAACAGTTGCAGAACTGGAGGACCTGGGTGTAGCCCGACTTAGCCTGGGCGCATCTGTGACGAAGGCGGCACTACTGCTTATTAAAAAGATTGCGGACGAATTACTGTCTGAGGGTTCATATAACACATTGCATGATGCTTTAACTCCTATTCAGGAGGCGGCAGAGGCTTATTCTATGGCTACAGGCCTCACTGTCCAAAACTCCCCAGCGTAGTTGGGAACAGATAGAATAACGTTTAAAAAGAGAGAAGTCCTCTGCAGTAAATCAGGGACTTCTCCTCCTTAGGTTATCAGACTTAAAATAGGAGATATTCAAGCGGTATTCGCTCGATGCAAAACTCAAGCTAAACTCCTTTACAGCACTTGTTGACTACATGCCTTTTGAATCCTCTTCATTCAGATTGTCAGCCGGTTTCAGCATTAACAATAACCAGCCGCAGGTAACAGCCATACCGCAGATTACAAGAATAATCGGAGGAGATGTATACAATAAAGATAACCTGGGCAACATGGATGTGAAAATCTCTTTCAACAAGATTGACCCGTACCTAGGAATTGGAATAGGCAATGTAACCGGAGGTGAATCACCCCTTGGATTGACATTCGACATTGGAGTCTATTACCAGGGGAAGCCTAAGGTTGATTTAATTGCGGAAGGGCTTCTTTCCCCATCAGCATCACCAGAGCAGGAGGCTCTTGTAGAGGATAATATAAAATGGTTCCAGTTCTATCCTGTTATTTCACTCGGCATTGCATATAAGTTCTAAATAGGAGAAAAAAGAAAATGAAAAAATGTATATATATCGCATCCGCAATCTTTGCTCTTACTGTTTCATCACTCCTAACTACAAGCTGTGACATTAAGAATCCCACCGAAGGATTAATGGTAATTGCAAATACTATAGCCAGACAGACAACTGTTGTAGTCAATATAAGTGATCCCGACGGGCTGAATATCAGTTCGCCAATTACGGTAAAGTTTGCAGGTCCTGATTCGGCAAAGGTCATAGATGAAGTAAACAACAAGATTACTATGCGCTCAACAACCGACGGCAGTTTCGCTTTTTCAATTAAAGATGGAACCGTGATTTCTGAATCAAGCCCGGTTAGACTGGTATTGCAGTGCAGAGCAAATAATAATGATTACCTGGACGTGGATTGTCCGGTTATTTTAAATAGTACCGGAAGCCAGAGCATATATGTAAAGATGATAAAAAAGACTGCTCTTAAAGATGCGGGAGTTGAACAGGTTAGTACAACTACGGGCGGGACCACCAACTCCACCACAGGCGCAGTTCTAACTCCGGTCACAGTAAGTACCCCATCCGGGACACAGGTAACAATTCCTACAGGATCAGTCCTGAAGGATGCAAGCGGCAACCCGCTCACAGGCCAGATAAATGTTTCAGTCACTACGTATAGCCAGCGGGCTGTAAGCCTGCTGCCTTCGCACAATGTTACGCTTAACAACAGCTCCATGAGATCTGCGATGTCATTCGCAGTTGAGGTTTCTGACCAGAATGGCAGGACGGCAGCCTCACTGGCAGTACTAACGCACAGATTACATTGCCACTAGGCAGTACAACTAATCCTTCTACCGGCACTTCCTTTCAGGCAGGAGACGAGGGTGAATTTTATTTTGTTGATGCAAATGGAAATCCGCACTCACTGGGAAAGGCAAGAGTTGGCACAGGTGCCTCTGCCAGTTTTATGCACAAGTCTTCCGTCGCATTTCTTGAGGGCGCTTCTGTAACCCTTGATTTTTCGAAAATAACAGACCCATCCATTCTAAGCGCTTTGGCCAGGGCATGCCAAATTTTCTTTGCAACAGCCGTAAAAAATCTCAAGACTTGCAATTTTACATTCCCGGGCTACAACTCCGGGATGAACCTTGAGCAAGGAAGCCTGGAGACCTTAACCAGCATGTCAATCCGGACCAGATTCCTGTAAACATCACGAAAAATGGGATCAGTTACGGTTCTGTTACTCTTGTTCAGGGAGGCGCAGGGCTTTATCTGGAGGATAACAGCTCGTATCATTTATCGGCAGATTATAAAGGAAAACATGAAGCTGATGTTACCATTTCAAATGGAAATGTATCTTTTAACTCTGGCCCGGAAATAACTCCAATGCCTGATGCCGGTCCTTACAAGATATATTATTATATAGACAGCAGAGAGCTATTTTAATAAGTACAGAATGAACAATTAAGGCATAAAAATGAAAGCCGGATGGGTATCTCCATCCGGCTTTTTTTATCTCCCGGAGAACGCCGGCTAAACTCTGTCATGTGCAATTACCTACTGGCTATACTTCGTTTTTTCAATAAGAAATCTAAGCTATGAAGATGGCTGCAAATGGATAAATGCGAGAGTTGAAAACAACTGGAAGGCTTTAATTGAACCGGCAAAGGAAATGATTGAAAAGGAATATTTACTCGTTAGAGAGTTACTTAGCTTGTAAGGAATATCCGGAAGGTTATGCAGGAAATGCTGCCGATGTTCAAGACCCGAGTGTCATTTTGTTACTACTATTATTGTGTTTGACATCAGAATCCTTTGCTCTCAGCAGGGCTTATATTTCAAGCCTCAAAATGGCGGGCTTCCGCCGTTTTTGAGGCTTTTTAATTTACACTTATTTATTAAATGGAAGGCTTATATAATACTTGCCCAGAGCGGATAACTCACCCGGGTTATTTGTAAACAGCCGCGTATAATGGTTATCCGTCCCGCTGCCACGTCCAATAAACCATGCATAACGGAAAACATCATCCCGCGATTCGCAGATTTGGACCATTTCCGTCATCTGTGCCATCTGTTTTTCATAAGAGTCGATATTTTTATTCCAGTTGGCCATTTCTGTAATCCAGATTTTCTTACCGTACTTCTTCAGCCTGTCAAGCTGTGTGCTTAAGCCGTAGTCGTACCAGTGAAATGCCAGGTAATCTATCTTCGGTTCACGGCCGCCGCTGCCGGCTTTATAGGCTTTATAAAAAGCATCAAGCCATGTAACAGGATCAGCATAATCGGTCATGGTTCCCCAGTTCATCTGAGGCCCAACCAGATAAACCGTTCTCCCCTGACTTGCGAGGTCCGAAACAACCTGCTCATATTGATACCAGTCTGAAGCCGCCTGCTCAGGAGTCCTGTTTGCCTGGTCCACTAAATTGGGCTCATTCATGACGAGTAAATATTTGATCTCGGGATGAGACAATATAAAAGACTTTATCAGCGCCTTGTCGTTGCTGCTTGTATTACCTCCCCATAGCATTGGAATATATTCCATATTATAGTTTTTGTAGTAATCTGCAGGAGCACTGGTAATTAAGCCCCAGTTATACCACCAGCTGAGATAATTTGAAAGAGTATCCAGATCTTTGGCATCTGTCAGATTATATGCTATCCCCCTCTTTGGACTTTTCTTTACCTGGCTGTCTGTAGTCTCATTTTCAGTAGATGATTTTCCTTTGCATCCGGCAATAAAACACATTGCAAAAATTATTAAAACTGATACTTTCCGGTAATAGGACATTGGAAGTTCCCTTTTTTCGGTTTAGGCACAAAACTTATTTTAGCGCTCCTAATTTAATCAAATCTATGACTATTTAAAGCATCAAAATAGAATCTGGACCCATTAAAAAATCAGGTCAGCACTTCCAGGCTTTTATGTAATAACCATCGTCATTTTTGTATTCAACTTTAGTAAACCCCGTCTGACGGAGTGCTGCCTCAACCTGTTCAACGGAATATTTTACAAATTCCTTTTCAAACCCAAGCCGTTTCAGTTCGTCGGCTGTGGCCATATAGATGAAGTATATGCCGTTTTCATTGAGAGGCGAATTTACTTTCTGGAATGCTTTGTTCAAATCATTCCAGAAATATATTACATTAATACAGAAAGCCTTATCATATTTTTCGCTTCCCGTATCCAAATTCAACAGGTCGCCATACCTTAAATCAACTTTTCCTGAGGCAATATGTTTATTATTCCGCTCAGCTGCTTTTTTATACATTAGATCGGAAAAATCAATTCCGCCAATTATGCAGTCGTAATTCCGGGCAAGAAGTTCAATACCGTAGCCTGGACCATAGCCAATTTCAAATATCCTGTCACCGTCATTAACCCCCAGTGAAGAAATGGTTTTACTATAAAACTTCCTGTTACGCCTTTCCATCATTTTTGCAACAAGAACGCCGAAGAGCCCCGAAGGCTTTCTTAACTGTTTTTGAAGAGCATTAAACATAAAAGCGACCTCCTTAAAGTTTCAAATTAATTTCCTCAGACTTATTTAATCAGGGAAAATGCTTTTCAGCTTTCTTATCAGATCCGGCCCCCTCAGATTTTTGGCAACTATGCGCCCCTCAGGATCAATCAGGTAGGTGGTTGGATATCCAAGTACATTATACAGCTTTAGTATACTTTTATCCTGATCCTGTGCTATCTGCGGCCATGCGAGATCCTGTTTCTCCACGAAGCTTTTTAATGTCTTAACGTCATCATTAGCTATGCCCAGCATGAGGAAATTTTTATTTTTGCAGGTTTCGTAAATTTCTTTTAAGCTCTTTATTTCCTCCCTGCACGGCTTGCACCAGGTTCCCCAGAAATCAAGTAAAACATATTTTCCCTTCAACTCACTTAAATTTATCTTTAGGCCGTCGATTGTTTGTCCGGTAAATTTTAGGGCCTTTAACCCCACCTGGTTGCCTTCTGTGCTGTCGAGAACATTTTCTCTTGCAAGAATGACTTTACTTCCGTCAAGACTTGCCCCGAGGAATTTGTAATAATAATCTCCAATCCTGATTAATCCTCCCTTTTCGGTACCCCTTTCATCAACAGGACTTCCTTCTGCAAAACCTTTCCCCTTTTCCCCCAGGAGAATATTATAATGTTCTCTTGCTACAGGCCTGCCGTCTGACATAAGAGCAATAGAGTAGTTTTTGTTATCAAGCACAAACCCGCCCAGGTAATGCTCGGCATGGTTAATTAAAAGTTTGATCGAAGAATCTTTCAGATTTGGGATTAACATCTCCGGTCCGTAATCAATATACATCCATGCTTTACTTTTCCTTACATCGCGTCCATCATAATATTCATATGCCGCTTCAATTAGCAAAGAATCATTATACCTGCTAAATATATTCTGCCCTTCTTTTATATCCGGCAAAATAAAGTATCCATCGTCACTTAAATCATAATTGTTATTTTTGTCAACAAATATCCTGAGCCTGTTATTCTCATCGTATCCTGCAGCAACAGCTATCGATCCTTTTATTTCCTGCTTTGTGAACTCTGCTGGGTCAGGTTCCCAATGCCAGGAGTTCTTGCATGAGGCAAACAAGCTTTCAGAAATTTTTCCGGCGTAATAGCTTTGATATGTGTACTGCAGAAAGTCAACTTCAAATGTCCCGGACATCAAGTTTCGCAGGTTCTCCGGGATTCCTTTTATTTCCGGTTTACTTCTTATCCAGATATTTGACGGGTCCATATTCTGCAGCATTCCAAAACTTAATGGGAAGGGTCCATACCCTTTTATCTTTGTCATTTTAATGATAAGAGTATCCGGTATTTGACCAGAATGATTTGCCGAGAGATTAACCTGCGCGTGCACAGGCAGGCAAAATAAAGTAAAAAGTAACAGAAAGAAATAAGTGACAAAAGTTGAGCATTTTTCAAAAATGGACCTGAAGGAAGGCATGGAGACATTAGTTTTCATCTTATACTCCCTGATTTTCAAGAAAGAATATTGACTAAGAGAGTAAAACTATTTCATACATCTCCTTCTATATATGTTTGCTGTTGCAGCTTTATATGAAAACAGAAAAACCAAGACTAAGCTTATTTCCTTACCTCAGTAATCCTGGTGTCAGGATCATTTAACGGAATCGGTATAATTTTTTCTTTCCCCTGGTATGGTGGAATTGGGATTACCCGGTAAGGCGTATGTTTTGGGTTGTTCGGAACAATTTTAGGACTAGTATCCGCCGTATTCAGTTCAAACTGGAGAAGTGAATCCAAAGTACTTTTGGGTAATGACGAGTAAAATTTTTCAATGTCTTTCTGCTGAGCATCTTCCGGAATATTCTTCCGCAGTTTTTCAGCCCATTCACGTCTGACTGCTTTTTCTTCCTGAGTTATTTTGTTTTGAGCTGATGCATTAACCGCCAGAACCGGAAGAATACAAAAAAGATACAAAGCTTTCATTTTATCGCTCCTGTGGAATGTTCAGTCAATTAGAATTGAAAAGGAAAGATTCCATAGTGAAAGTAGATAATCTTATTAATTTTGTCAATATAGTTTTGAGTAATTAAAGCAAGCCCAATTACATCTCACATGACCTTCCCCCGACGTAAAATATCAAACACTTTATAAGTGTAAAACTTCCAGGGTAAAAAATTTGCAAAATAAAACAGGACATTGCGTCTTAAACTTGACACGTTTGTCTTTTTATTATATATTACCTCCCAGGTAATATATAATCCAAGAAGTAATATATGCAGAGTTTTATAACAAGAGAATGCGACTACGCTTTAAGAATAACGGTTTTTCTGGCAGGATTAACATCCAAAAGCCAGCTTTCAGTCTCAGAATTGTCTGAAAGGCTTCACGTCTCCAAGTCATATGCAGCAAGAATAGTTCACACGCTTAAGCTTGGCGGCATTATTAAAACCACGCAGGGGCTCTATGGGGGTGTGTCACTTGCCCGGGCAGCTGAGGCAATAACCTTTTATGATGTAATGCAGGCAATGAACTTTAAGGCGGCACTTAACGACTGCCTGGCATCAAAAGATGTATGCTCATTTCCTGCAGTCTGCAAAGTCCATGGCTTTCTTGCCATTCAGGAAAAGAAACTTCTGGACGAATTTAAGAAAGCAAGGATCTCCGACTATGCATTTGATGAGGACTCAATAGATAAAATAAACTGTGCTCTAACAAAAACTTAAAAACTCCGGGAGGAAATAATGGATGCTGTTTTTCTGGCACGGGTTCAATTTGCAATGACAGCAGGATTTCATTTTCTTTTTCCGCCTGTTTCAATCGGGCTTGCCTGGCTTGTAGTAATTATGGAAGGCTTAGGCTGGAAGAAGAAAAGTGAGATCTATCAAAAAGCAGGTAAGTTTTTCGGCAAGCTTCTGGCTCTGACTTTTGCAGTGGGAGTGGCAACAGGTATTGTAATGGAATTTCAGTTCGGCACCAACTGGGCCGAATACTCAAAGTTTGTGGGGGACATCTTTGGCGCTCCGCTTGCTGCCGAAGGCGTGTTTGCTTTCTTCCTCGAATCGGGCTTTCTCGGCCTTTATCTTTTCGGCAGAAACCGTGTTTCAAAGGGGGTACACTGGTTCTCGGCCCTCATGGTAGCATTTGGAGCAACTTTGTCGGCTTTCTGGATAATTGCAGCAAATTCATGGCAGCAGACTCCGGCGGGCTACCGCATCAATAATAACCGCGCCGAACTGACTTCATTTTTTGACGCTGTATTCAACGAATCAACTCTTCCAAGATACTTCCATACGGTAGATGCTGCTTTAATGTGCGGCGCCTTCTTTGTCGCTGGCATAGCAGCATATTATCTTCTTAGGAAGCAGCACCTTGAGGTTGCAAAATCGGCCATGAAGGTCGCAGTAATCTTCGGACTTATTGTATCCGTAATGGAAGTATTCCCTTTCGGGCATGTGCACGCACAGCAGGTAGCACGCACCCAGCCTGAAAAATTTGCCGCAATCGAAGGGCTCTATACCACTCAGACAGGAGCTCCGGTTGTGCTTTTTGCGATTCCTTCGGCTCCGCCTCCGGCTCTGCATGCAAAAATAGAAGTCCCCAAGCTCCTGAGCTATATGGCCTTCGGTGACGTGAACGCAAAGGTAAGAGGAATAAATGAGTTTCCTAAAGATGAAATTCCCCCTCTTGTAATGACGTTTGTTTCTTTCCACACCATGGTCGGCCTAGGAATGTTCATGATACTTGTGCTTGCCTGGGCGTTTATTTCAATGCGGAAGAATACGCTCTGGGAAAACAAGAAGCTCCTTAAAATCTTACTGTGGTCTATACCCGTTCCGGTCCTGGCTTGCCAGGTGGGATGGATGGCTGCCGAAATAGGGCGCCAGCCATGGATCGTCTATAAGCTTTTAAGAACCAGCTTTGCTGCATCAATAACCGTCAGCGCGGGTGAAATATTATTCTCAATTATAATGTTCGGAATTATTTATCTGTCGCTTCTGGGGTTGTACATATTCCTGCTGGCAAAAGAAGTAAAACACGGACCGGAGGAACTTAAGAAAGGGGCACCCGTAAAATTAGAATTAGAGGAGGCATAAAGATGGACTTAAATACAATCTGGTTTATTCTTGTAGGCGTGCTTATTATGGGCTATGCCATCTTAGACGGCTTCGATCTCGGAGTAGGCATTCTTCACCTTTTTACAAAAGACGAGACAGAAAAAAGGATCAGCCTTAATGCCATAGGTCCCGTATGGGACGGCAACGAAGTGTGGCTGCTTACCGGCGGAGGGGCATTATTTGCGGCATTCCCTGCAGTCTATGCCACCGTATTCAGCGGTTACTATATTGCACTTATGCTTCTTCTTCTGGCACTCATCTTACGCGCCATATCGATGGAATTCCGCTCTAAAGTGGAAGACTTGGGCTGGCGCAGATTCTGGGACTATGCATTCGGTATTGGCAGCCTTCTTCCCTCAATTCTTTTCGGCGTTGCAATCGGCAACATCTTAAGAGGCCTCCCGATAAATGAAAAGGGATTATTTACCGGAACATTTCCGGGGCTGCTCAACCCGTACTCAATCCTTATTGGTCTCTTAAGCATGGCAATGTTCATTATGCAGGGATCGGTTTATCTGGCAATGAAATCTGCGGGCAGCCAGAAGAAAAGAGCCGAAGCCGCTGCATCAGCCTCATGGATTGCACTCATATCTTTATATGTCGTTGCAACATTGAGCTCAATTATTATATCCCCTTTCCTGTTTGAAGGGCTGTTAAGGAATCCGTTATTCTATATCGTATTTGTCCTTCTCCTATCAGCATTTGTATACTTCCCGGTTGCGCTTAAGGCGGGCAAACTGAAAATTGCTATCATATCCTCTTCAGTTATTATAGCATCAATGATAGGACTGATGGCAATAAGCCTGTTCCCCAGACTTGTCCCTTCAGGAACAAACCTGGCATATAGCTTAACCATATATAATTCATCATCCACACCGGCAACCTTAACGGTCATGTTAATTATTGCCTTGATAGGAATGCCGGCAGTAATAGCATACACTGCCTTTATTTACAAAGTATTCAAAGGCAAAGTACTCTTAAGCGAGGAAAGCTATTAAAATGATCAGGGTATAGTGCCGCATGGGCAGGATATGGTTTAATTACCACATCCTGCCTCCCTTTTTTAGTCCCGCAAATCAGATTCCAATTTTGCTGGCCTGTTATCTGCTTTCAAGGGTAAACCCCTGTTAAAAATCAAACTTTCCACCCAGTAGCAACATACCTTTTACAATTACAAAATAGCACCTTTTATAATCCTTGATATTGAATAAAATTAGGATACTTTAATAATTAGGAAATCTCAGGCATAAACTATTTAACTGGAAATTAAAGAGAGGAGAAAGTTATAAAAGGGCCATTGTTTGTTATAATGCCGGTAATGGTCCGCTGAAGCAGAATAGTTTAGTCAAGTCGTTTTCGGTATTTCGGTGTCTCCTGTAAATGGATAATCGAAATTCCGCTTTTAGGAGCAGAAAATCCTTACGATGAAAGACTCCTTAAATTAAGATCGAAATTTCTTATCCAATACATACCGGAATTACCTCCAGTTGCAGGATTATTCAGTGAAACTGAAATATATATTATCTGTCTGATAGTTATTATGGTGATTGAATTGCGGCCTAACAGCTTAGGATGATTTTTGAGATCAAAGACATATATACGTCCATTTGAATGCAGGCATATAATTCAGCAATAACCTAAAAGACTAACTTGCAGGAGGCAATCATGCAGAAATCTACTTTTAGCTTCAAAGATTTAATTAATTCAATATGGCTCATTATTGTTTTAATTCTGACAGCATTCCTTGCAACTGACCTTGCACAAACGACCGGTACAATAAGAGGAACTGTAACACAAAGTGATGGGACTCCGGTTTCATATGCTACGGTTGCACTGGTAAATACCCCTATGGGTGCCGCCTCTGATGCGCAGGGCAGGTACACAATAGCCAATGTTCCTGAAGGAACATACCAATTGAGGGCAAGTGCAATTGGCTACAAAGCTGTCACTACTTCTGTAACAGTTACCGGCGGAAGGACAGCGTCGCATAACTTCACGCTCTCTGCAGACGTTCTTAATCTGCAGGAAATTGTTGTAACGGGTACAATTTCCCCAATACCCAAACTTGAATCCTCCGTTGCAATAAGTACAATCACTCCAAGGGAACTTGAACAGGCAAATCCCAGAAGCACAACTGAGGCTTTGCGGTATGTACCAGGCTTCACACGAGTTGAAAGTTCAGGTGGTGAGGTAAATGAAAACATATCAGTCCGCGGTATTCTGGGAGTAGAATATGTTATGTTTATGGAAGATGGGCTTCCGGTATTTCCCACCATGCATACCTTCTTTATGAATGCGGATAACTTATTCAGGC
>JBLMZM010000130.1:0-3297 GCA_050258815.1 Ignavibacteriales bacterium | reverse complement strand
GTAGAATAAGAATTAAAGGTTGCGATGGTGTAATAGCTCTGCTGAGCAAAAATACGGCAAAAGCTGATGGAGAAAAATGGGAAATGAACTGTGCTAATGAGGAGAAAATACCAATGATAGGAGTTCATATTCATAAAGATGATAAAGGAGCTATTCCTAGTGAATTGTCTGGGAAAAAAGTAATAGAATGGAGCTGGGAAGGGATTAAAAAGTTTATAGATAGTCTTTAAACTTATGAAGGCTTTCTTAGATAAATAGGAAAGCCTTCAATTTTACTCATAAATTATTTAATGAGCATCAGCGTTTTGTACTGATTTAAGATTATATAATAAATCTAAAGCATGTTTTGATTTGTCACTATTGTATTCCTTGTTCCATGCGATTATATCGCTGGCGTTTAGGTCAGTTAAATGATTCGTCATTACATTGTAGTTGAATACCATATCGAATCCACGGGATTCTTCATCCAAAGCTTTCTTAATCATCCCCCTGTGTGTATCAGGAGTTTTTTGCCTAATCAGTTGTGTGGTGGCTATTTCAAAGTATAGCCAAGGCGAACTGGTTTCTCCTCCTTGAATAATAGATGAAGGCTTAATAGAGTTTGGTGTGTTTAAGAAGAATAAGCACTCACATTTATCGATCATTTTTGTTATAGCAGCAGATAGCATCATGTGGACATGACTTGTAGAAAGGTTTCGCTTAGGATAGCTATAAGTTTCTCCTCCCGGGAACAAGCAATATTTATCATCAATTGCTTTTAGCAGATCATCAGCATATCCCCATACGCACGAATCCACAAAACAGGTGATATCAAATTCAACTTTCAAATAGCCTGCTAATGCAATTGCTATTTCTTTATCTTGATGCGAATGCGAAATAAAAACATCAGCATCAAATTCGGGAAACCAATCTTCTTGCATTTTTGTAGCATCAATAATACCATCGGGATGCGTAAAATTCTCAAGAGCTTTTTTTGTTTTTGTAAGGTGAGACGCGTAAAATGTGTTACCAGTTTTATGGTAATTATCGACCCATATTTGCTGGGGTTGTAAAAGAAGATCAAATCCTCGGAACATAAAATAGACCCTCCGTAAGTTATTATGCTAGTCTTTTTAGGGGTACAAGTTAAGAACTCTGAAATTCATTATCAATAAAGAATCGATGTTTATCCGAAGTGAATAAATCAACTAATAACCAGGACCAGAAACAATGTCTTAACCCTGGTAATAAAATTAAGGCTTTCGGAGGACAATAGATTGAATATTATTAACTATCTCACTAAATACAATATCTCTTTCATCTACAGTATGCAATATTTTGCATAATTCCTTTATAAGAAGTATTTCTTTTACTTTATGTTCTGTTTCAGCATCTCCTGAATCAAGTAATGTATGATGGTTTGGACAAAGCCTAATGATGTTATATCTCTCCCGGCTTCCGCCTTTGCTGTGGGCGATCCAATGGGCGTTTTCAGTGGGTAATTTGGGATCGCGGCAGATGGCGCAGGATCTATCTGGCGCGTCCGGTTTTTCATTGGCAAGGTTGGAAATAACTCGAAGAGTAAGTCCCAGGCGTTCAATCCAGCTGCGGCGTTTTGACCTATATCCGTGACCGAATATGAGCTGTCTTTGAACTCCCCACCGCTGCGCAATACGTTTCTGTCCCCAGCCGCGTTTTACATAGTATTCGTTAAAGTCCTCTTCGAGGCTGCGGCCAAGACGCTTTTCAATCTCAAGCATCCTTGGCGTTTTCTGATTAAGCGGTATCGCATTAAACTGGCCATTTGGTTTTCTTTCCATTTTGATCTCCTTTTACTATTGGGTTTATTATCTATTTGTGAGGCGTTCTAATATTTATGTTGCGAATAAAAGAAGCGTGGCCGTATTGACCACGCGTTTAAGGTACTTACCACTGAACCCACAGACATTTGAGCGAGTGTCTGTATTTTAAGCGATATTGAGCGAGAAAATCTATTTAGTATATATTATTTATACGGTAATATGCATTTATTCGAGGAAGCCCAGGTGGATTGCGGCTTTGGCCGGAATTGCTAGAGCGACGTAAAACTGCATCATAAATTCAATAATACTTCAAATCATGGAAGCCGTATATAGCGGCAGCGAAAAGACTTCTAAGTGAATGGTGTTTCAGTTTTAAAACGTTACCGTGAATATGCTAATTCGCCTGAATGGTGCGGAGCGCCAGTTAGCAAGGAAAGATAGTATAGCAGTCTGAGTCGATAAAACTAGTTATGTACAATATCGATTAGTTGTTCATATCACGGATCGCGGGTCAGGGCAATTAGTCCTGATTCTGTGAATCGCGAATTAATCCTGCAAGGGAGAGATCTTCGTCCAGCTCCGGCCAATGTATTCCGGTCCCGCTCCCGATAAGCATAAAGTTGTTCCTTGCGGAATCAGAACTGTTACGTAACCGTTTGTATTTATTCCAACGTACAGAAATTACCTGACCGTCATCAACGTTAACGGTCATTATATCACCGCAAAATGAAACGCCTGTGATCCTGGGCCCAACGTATTGAGCGGGTTCGCCGCTATCGGCCAACTCGGTTGTTCGTTTCAGATTAGGGAACAAGGGTTCTTCTGCTTTTGACCAGTCTATATATTCTGTGCTGTCATGTGTTGCCCAGAATTCTCTTTCTTCATCTTCGTTCCTAAAGCCTGGAATTGGTTTTAATAACTTTGATTGCTTTTTCTTCTTCATAATATTTGTATCGAATGGCTCTATTACATTTAACCCCAATATAGATAATATTTCAGTAATATGGAATCGTACAGCATTTGGGAAATGAGAACTGAGAGGCTTTAGCGCAGATAAACATTCAGACAGAATATTAATAACGCGGAGTTCCATGCAAGACGTCGAGACAACTTTATCCATCTTAAGTAAGCAAACCTCTAATAAATGGAATGGGATTTCCGACCCCCGGTACCTCGAAACGTTTTAAAAAGAGACTCCATATGACTATTGATACAGGTACCAGGTCCCGCGTCGTTGACAACTTATTTTTGATGATGATTGCTAGATCTTGCAGCACCCCGGGTGGCTCGCAGTCGAATCAGGATTTCTATTAAGCTGAAAATCAACAGATTTTATCATAATATTTTCCCGAGTAGAATACTGGGAATTAATTAAAGCTCTAAGTATTAATTGTTTTCAGCAGTATAAATATAACCTTTTGGGGCAAAAATTAAGTATTTTGTTTCACTCGCAAGGTTTTGTTCCTGCACTTTTGCAAAATGTTAATGTATAAGAGATGCGGTTATAAAAAATGCT
>JBLMZM010000129.1:0-16476 GCA_050258815.1 Ignavibacteriales bacterium | reverse complement strand
AACTGACCGACATATCTTGCAGAATAAATCTGCCTCTTACCAGTTTCACCTTTTTCATACATAATTTGCCGCTCACGCATTGCCCGGAAGGGATATACTACAGGATTTGCACAATTGATGCTATCAACTATTGTTATTCCTGTGACTGTGTCTTTGTGAAGAAGTTTTCCGTCTTCTATCCAGACCAGGGAATAATCACCTAATGAAGGACTCGTGCTGTTTTTCAGTGTGTCTGTAAGAATAGACAACTCATTAAAACTTTTATTCTTAAAATTTCTGGTATAAAGAACGTTGTGTGCATTTTTATAAGACTGCCAGACAACAGTTACAGAAGAATCCTCCTGATTATAAGAAACTACAGGAGAAATATTAGGTATTGTATCGGACCAGACAGTATATATGCTGTCTTCAAGGGGATCTACCTGCTTTAAGTAAATTGTATATTTTGAACCTAAGCGGTTTTCCCAGCAAATAAAAGAGCTGTGTGACTGAAAAGTTATTAGTGGTGAAGCGATGCTGAAGTTCCTGTTATCCCCGGGGATTGTAATAAGAGGATTCGTCTTAAAATCCTGGGAGAAAAGCTTTACTGAAAGAAGCAGGATAATTAAAAGTACCTGAGCCGGCCTTCGTAAAGATTTCATATGTGTTACCCTTTAATTTAATATATATTGTATGATTCCTGTACCTGATAAAAACTCTGTACATGAGAATTCAACCAAATTTTGTCTGAACCTGAAGCATT
Organism: Ignavibacteriales bacterium; assembly: GCA_050258815.1. Classification (GTDB taxonomy): domain Bacteria; phylum Bacteroidota; class Ignavibacteria; order Ignavibacteriales; family SURF-24; genus JAAXKN01. The sequence continues at coordinate 15,734 of JBLMZM010000129.1, read as the reverse complement.
CTTCTTGCGAAGTAAAGGATTTTAGAACTTAAAATCCGGGTCAGATGAAGTTTTGAATAGGGACAAATCCTTTGAAGAAACTGTTGTTTTTCATTTTGACCTCTTGTTAATTGATTTATTTTGGGATAATAACTGCCGTATCTTCAATAGCGGCATCAGTACAGTAAGATCTATACGATGCTATTAGAGTATCGCCGGTTGGCCTGATTTCAAGGAGATTATTCCCCAAAACCGGAGGATTGGAATGGTCAACACTATAAGGGATTACACTATGGAAATATTCACTACCTTCTATTATAATTTGCCCGGGTAGAAGTTTCCCATCTAATAAAAATGTTTCCTGGTCGCCGCTCCCACTTTTAATCGAAACATAAACGGGTTTACCAGAAAGTAATTGGGCATCGAAACTGGTAAACTTGGCAGATACAGAAATCATAATCGTATCTCCTATCTGAAATGCCTTATCCCATATACGAATCTCCGGGTTTGTAATACATGTGTCAGCATCACAATGAGTAACTTGTTTTAGTTTGTTAAAACTAAGATTTTCTTGTTCACACATTGCCTTTTCCTCAATTTGAACTGCTTGTTTTTCTGCGCAGCCTGAAAAAACAAATATCAGTATGAAAAGAAATAGAATACTTAAAGATTTCAAATTAGGTGTATTCAATTTTAACTCCGGTTAAATATTGTTTAATAAATTTATCAAAAGAAGTTTTTACTTTATTCTTTCCTAAATTAAGAGTAACTGATGTTTGTGTGTTATTAAACAGCATTTTCAAAAACAGTTCCAGGTCTATATCTCTTTTTTTACCATAAGGCCTTGTCCTTATTCAAAACTCCGTGCATGCGAATTTAGCTATATTTTGCATTAATCTGAAATATTCTTTCCTAATCTTTGCCGGGTAATTTTTAGTAGTAACATCAATTCTTGCTCCTTTCTGAGAGTAGCCTAACTCTCCTTCAATATTGAAGTAAGAAAAGCCCGGAAAATCGGCGAACGCCCTGGCGGATATTCCTGTATTGTTATCCCAATGGAAATCAAAATTATAATCCGTATAGTGCCAGGTATAGACAAAACACACATATATCGTGAGGGGGGACGTTTTCAAAAAATTTCCTGATATGTTGCCTATGCGCCCCCTCTTGAACTTTCAGCCTATGGACCCACAATGGAAGAGGCACAGGAAGATTTCGGGCAGGTACTGCGTATTTTTCTTGAAGAAACGACAGAAGCCCACACGCTTACTGATGTGCTGCTCGATTTAGGGTGGAAACTGCAGAGAAAGCCTGTAACCCGATATACTCCCCCGGTTTTTTAATAGGAGTTCAATTAAATCCGGCAAAAAGCTGCCGCAGGCATCCAGATTCATTAAAACCGAAAGAAAGCCGATAAAAATACCCGTTTAGGCACTCATCATGGGAGAAAAAGACTCCGTCTCCAATATAGTCAGTTTCAATTAAGGTGTCCATAAATCCTGCTTATTTTACTTTGATATACAAAATTTATATGTGAAGTAGTAGAGTACATTTAGGATTGGCATTATGCAAAAAAAGCCGAGATCAGACACAAGCTGTTCCCGGGCTTTATGTTTCTTTGCGGAAAGTGTGGGATTTTCCGCACATGTCCCAAATTGTTGGGTTTCAGGCTGTATTGAGCATTTTTCGGAAGCCGTTGTCATAAAAGTGTCATGAATATTTTTCAGTAAGAAAACTTCTTCAAAGCTCCAATTCTTTTTGTACGGTTTAGTATCTGCTGCCAACTATGATAATGGCTTTATTCCCGCTCCATCCTACTGCCACTATTTTATTTTCTGTTACGGCTACTGAATTGTACACTCCATAGGGTAAACTTAATTGATCAAATGTTTTCCATTCTATTCCGTTATAATGTGAAATCTTTGAACCCACAGCGTAAATATCATTTAACCCCGTCCCCCTGATTTTATTTATTATCTCATTGTGGAATTCAGGAAATTCCTTCCACTTACCCCCGCTGTTTGCGTACAAACCCACCCCTCCGGCATACATTGGGAACCCTTTTTTTGTCCAGAGTGAATAAATATAATGACGTGGTTCCCAGCTTACAGTGTCTACTTTTGTCTTTTCAGTGATTCTTAGAATTTGCCCATCGCCCGCATAACTTGGGGGTAAAACAGCCATATATGCCGTATATTTACCTGTTGCAGGATCCTTAAAACCGTAAATATCAGTTATGTTTGAACTTGTACCGGAATTAAGCTTCATCCAGCCATACACCGTACAATAATAGATTGAGCCGCTTCCACCGACACAATATATATTCTCCGCATCCGGTGACCAGATTGCAGCTACCTGTCCGGTGAAAACTGTTCCGCTTACAAAGTATCCAAGTTCTTTCCAAGTATCGCCGTTTTTTATAAGCAAACTGCCCAGAGTGGAAAAGAAAAGATAGCCATTGGCTGAAAATGCCGCATTAATGAGTCCCGGCCACTCAGGATGAGTTTCAACCCTGTATGGCACTTTGACTAATTTCCAGCTATTCCCGTCGTAATGCGCTGCACCGTAGGGCTGCCAGTCATAAGTCCCGTCAGGGTTATATTGGTCAACTTCCCCGACAGCCCAAATATCGTTTTCATTTACTATGGCAACATCCTGAAAGCAGGCGGGATCATACCCTTCAAATTCAATTATCTGCCAGTTGTAGTCATTACTTGTTGGATTAAGAGTAGTCAGTTCAATTTCATTGCTTTCTGAAATCTGCCTGCCTTCTTTGTTTAACACTAATTTATACTTATAAGTATTCCCCTGTTCAGCCGTTGTATCAACGATTAAGGTATCAGAAATAGGGGAAAATGTTACAATTTCTTTCCCATTTCTTTGAAGTGCTAGTGTGGAATTGGATGAAGATATTTCGGTCTGAATATTAAGATATACCTCCTTTACACCAATATCATGTACTGTAATTTGTAATTTGTTTTCTTCAGTTTGTGGAGGCTCCGTTACCTTACAAGCCCAGCCCGTTATAATTATGACCAATAGAAGGAATTTTATTAAAGATTTCGAGTGTTTCATAAATTTACTTTTTATCTAAACTAGGGGCTTTAATTTACTCACAAATAATTTATTATTCCATTTATAACATATGGTGACGAGGAGTGTTTTCGGAAAGCTATTTGAAAAAGATTGGGAAAAGTTCGAAAAGTTTAAATGATTCCAAAGCAGGGTAGATAGTAAAGATAAGGCGCAATTGGGTAAATCCTGGTGGGTTCCGGAAAACAAAAAGCCCGAGATCATTTTTATCTGCTCCCGGGCTTAGGTCTTTCGGAGCGGAAAGAGTGGGATTTTCCGCACATTATCCAAATTCCTGGAATTCAGGCTTTATTCAGCATTTTTTGAAAGGCGATGTCATAAAAGTGTCCTAATATTTATTCCTGGAAATCAGTTCCATTTTCCCGTCTTTATCAAAGATAGTTAAGTTTCTGTAACAATAAAAGTCATAAAGACTGTTATCCCGATTCAAAAGAGATTCCAATGAAGATAATTCCTCATCCAGATAATCAAGCAAATAATAATCTGAACCTTTAGGATGAAGAAAACTGATCATCCGATTAATACCATTTTTCCCCTTGAAATCAATTATTGCTTCAATCCATTCTTTTGTGTCACTTACCTTATATCCATTATTAGACAGCATTGTGGCATATTCTTCAGTTTCTTCACCCAGTGAGTTTAACCTGTCCGATTTTGTCCTGAACCTTATCTCAATAATATTTAAGCTGTCAAGAAAAGTTTTCGCAAACCTTGATGATGTGAAATCCCTGTACAATTCCAAAATATCTTCAGGTTTAAGCTTAACCTGAACTTTTTTATCTTCAGGAATTGTGAAACGTACTGTGCACCTCCAGGGATATAACTGCTTTTCCTTTGGAATCAGATCAGTTCTCCACATGCCCTCAAATTCTCCGCCACCATAAAGACCCTCTGTTCTTTCACAATTGAAATATTTGTCAAATTCTATAAGTTCGGGAGTCATACTTTTAATTTTTAATCCCTGTTTTTCCACTGCATCTGATTCTTCCTTTCTTTTCTCAATAAAATTCTTGGCAGCCGGATCCAGATACTTTTTTAGGATTTTCCCTGTCTTAACATCAAATTCATACACAAGTTTATCTGACGTTACCAGTGTATAAGTTTTATGATCATTCGAAAATCCAGTTTTAACTGTAGTTACTTCTGCAGTCCATGTGTAATGAGAGACAGAATGATCTACTTTTGAAAGATCTTTTACAAGGTTATTAACTTTATATTTTTTTTGCAATTTACCTTTCCTGTAAAATGCAATTGCAAGATCAGAATAATTATTTATATCACTTGCCCAAGGTCCAAACCTTACAAGATGTTCACCGTCATCAGACAAAAAGACGTTAAAAGCATACCAGTTAATTTCCCATATAGGATGGCTTTTTGCAGTGTCTGAAGCAAGATATACTTTCCCAGTGCCCTGTTCCCCATAAGATGAAGAGGGGACCATTTCAATCATGAATTTTTTGTTAGGTGAGTATTTTATGTAAGTGGCATTGGGAGCTTCCTGATCTGCATGGCATAATTGCGGAAAGACCAGATAAAAAGCAATGATGAGGAAGAAAGCTTTCATATGCAAATAGTTATTCTAATCCTGAGTTTTCAGAAATGTAATTCTGTATTTGCACTTTCAGTTTAGGCAATTCGTTTTTCACAATGAACCAGATAATTGATTTGTCGACACCAAAATACTCATGCACTATCCTGTTTCTTATGCCTGCCATTTTATTCCAGGGGATTTCATAGGAGGCAAGTTTTACCTCCTCAGGGACGTTCTTTGAAGCTTCACCGATGATTTCGATGTTCCTTACAACTGCATCTACTACAAGTGACGAAGCAATAAAATCATTAAATTCAAAATCCTTTGTGTAGGTAAAGATTTTATCGATAGAATCTAAAATATCCTCAAATAAAATCTTCCAGTCTCTCTTAGACATAAATCAGGTGCTCTTTTACTGATGGGATCATGTTAGGTTTTATAGCATTAGAAGAAACAAGGTCAACCTTTACTCCAAGGAGTGCTTCAAGTTCTTCGGCAAGAGAAACGAAATCGAGCCCTATAGGTTTTTCAAATTCAACCAGAATATCAATGTCGCTCTTCTCCGTGGCGAGTTCATAGGCATAGGAGCCGAATATACCCATTTCTTTAATGTTGTATTTTCTTTTAAGCTCATCCTTATTGCGGGCAAGGAGAGTTTTTAATTCCATCAAATTTTTCATTTGGCTCCTCTTAAAAAATCTGATTAAAGTAATGTTCAGATAAGCCATAAGTCTTAAGGTTTATGTCCTGATACAAAAATCAGTAATTTTGCCTCAAAAGTCAATTTAGCCTTCCTGTTCTGTGAAGGGAAGTGCAAAAATGCAAAAAGCCCAAAAACGTTTTAGTCCGTCTTTGAGCTTTTACATGCGGAAAGAGTGGGATTCGAACCCACGGTACGGTTGCCCGCACACACGCTTTCCAGGCGTGCCAGTTCAGCCACTCCTGCATCTTTCCGTAGTTGAAAGACCCAAATATATAAATATTTCGTGAAATTTAAAAGAAGCAGTCCGAAAATATTTTAAAATGCACGTTATTTTTGGTAAATTTATTAGTTAAAAAAAATGGAACAAATGGATCAAATATATTCAGGAATGGTATTACGGTCTGTCTTTGTAGTCATCTCAGCCCTCGTGGGGGCGGTTTCCACTTTCTCAATCAAAATAGACCATCATAAATTATGCGCTTTAATAAGCCTCTCAGCGGGAGCCTTATTCGGCGCAGCGGCGTTTTCCATACTGCCTGAGGCGTATGAGGCGCTTTCTGTACCGGAACTTCTCTTAGGATTAGCTTCGGGCTATTTAGTATTCTATCTTATAAGTAAGTATTACTTTCACGTCTGCCCGGCCTGCAGTGCAAGCCACTTTGACGAGCAGACAACAAAGCGGTTTTCGGAAATTGTGCTTCTGATGGTAACGGCACTGTCGTTCCACTCGCTCTTTGACGGCATTGCGCTTACCACAGGCGGCGAGCACATGCACTTCGAGAGCAACTCTATATTCCTTGCAATACTTGTGCACAAGTTTCCCGAGGGACTTGCTTTAGCCTCGCTAATGCTGGGAGCGGCATACAGCAAAAAGAAGATTATTACATATGTAACACTTGTTGAACTTACGACCGTGCTGGGAGCGGTAATAGGCATTTACCTGCTGCAGTCCATGATCTCCCCCATTGTATTCGGAATGATAATGGCGCACATCGGCGGCGGATTTATTTTCCTGGCGTTCCATGCCGTACTGGGAGAGATGCTGAAGAACCACACAAAGCTTGTAGTTACATCATTCTTAATTGGAGCCGTCTTAATACTGGCGACAAAATTCATAGCCGGTTCAATTTAGAAATATTTCACATCTTTTATATAAAGCAGCGGGACGGAGCAATTTGAATAAATCTGCCGGTTGACTTGTCTGGAGGGTTGATTTAGTGTATATTATTTATTAGAATTGGTGTTCAATTTTTTAAGTTTAAGCGACCAATACCGGGAAAGGTGGCAGAGTGGTCGAATGCGGCGGTCTCGAAAACCGTTGTGCGGGCAACCGTACCGGGAGTTCGAATCTCCCCCTTTCCGCTTACAAAAGCTCAAAGACGGACTTGAAAACGTTTTTGAGCTTTTTTGTATGATGAGGTAAATTGACTTATAGTTTCTCCAGTCACAGCTTTTACTAGATGGTTTATCACCCTTTTCTAAAACCATAATCCATAGCTGAACTTCAGGATCAGCTGATTTGAATCATACTGCCAGTTCAAACGGTCGAGCTTATTTATGTTATGATTGTACACCAGGAACAGATCCCCCATCATGTTAAACATCCACCTAAGGCGTGTATTTGTGCCTATCTGCCTTGAATCGGTATCGTACTGGATAAAGGAACTGAGGTCGATACTGGAAGAAAGGCCCAGCTGGAATTTCAGGCCAACCAGGTCCTGTGTAAAATCACCTTCGGGAAGCCTGGCAATATTTTTCTCGAAGCTTAAACCTATATTTAAGCTGTTCGATGGCCTCAGATTCAACTCACCGCTTACCTGATCCATGTAGCCATTATAGAATGAACCGAACCACCAGGTTGCAATGCCGTTTATCAGGCGCTTGGAAGCAGTTTCTGCCTCAAGCCTGAATCTCTTCCAGTCGTATGGCCCCTTAGGAATAATAACGCCTTTACTGATTTCAAAATCCTCTGGGAGGTATTCACCTTCAGGCGCTATATTAAATTCAATTCTGTCTCCGCTTTCAAAAAGAGTGTTGATGGGGGCTAAGAAAATGCTATAGTACTGCCATTTATTTTTAAGATCAGTGATCAGGGAAAAGGAAGATTCAAAATACCAGCGTCTTATATCCAGCACTCCAGGCTGCGGCATATAGTCAGCACCAAATGAGTATTTATTTATACCGTTCCTCGGAACAAACCCAAGAGACGGAGAGAATCCATCTCCGATTCTTAAGGCCGTGAGTGCCATATCCAGCACGTCATTAGGATAATCGATCTTAAATCCTGCTGCCGTCCTGTCTTTGACAAGTCCGTTCTTATTATATAATCCCCAGAGGCCGACGGTAAAATTTTTATCGCCTAAGAATTTTGAGGTATGATATGAAAGATCAGTCCCGAGTACCCATTCATTATTTTTTCCCGCAGGATCACCTACGGTTCCGATCAGCCCAATAGTTGATTCCTCAAGGACATTTTGTTTTATCCTGAAGACACCGAGTGACGACATTGGAACTAAACCGCCAACGGAATTAGTCCTTGTAAAAATTCCGCCGAAGCTTGTTCCGCCTATCTTGCCGTTTACTTTTCCGCCGAAAAGAATGGGTATCTTCTGCCCGTTATACAGGCCGATTCTGCGTGAGAAAAACGGGATAACGTCCTCACCACAGCCGATACCGAAATCGAATAAGTCCGCTCCTTCAAGAAAGAATCCCCTCTTCTCAGGGAAATAAAGCGGGAAGCGGGTCAGATTTGTCTGTCTTGCATCCACCTCAGTTTCTGCAAAGTCTGTGTTAATGGTCAGTTGTGCGTTTATATCATGGAATTTCTGGGTAAGGTCTGCGCTTAAATCAAATTTTGAACTATAATTTTTATCATAAAATTTATTTGAGGATTCTATTGTTGAAATCTTTGCTGATACACCCATGCCATTATTAAAATCAGGCAGTTCAGTCAATCTCCCGGCATGGACAACATTTCCTAAAAGAAAGTCCCGCTTAAGCCCGGTCCACCTGTCCCGTTCAAGCAGTCTCTCGATCTTTCTTTCGAAATTAAATCCCCACTCCTTCAGTTCCGGATTATAGGATAAAATCCTGACGGGTATTACAATTTCTGCTGTCCACCCCACGGGGGTTCTTTGAGTTGCTGCATCCCAGGCTCCATCCCAGCTTGAATTCTCGGCTTCACCGGCGTTATGCACAAGGGCATCATACCTTGTTCCGTATGGATTAATGGCGAAGACATAACCGGTTCTTTGGTCAAGATGCGTGTCAAAGACAAAAATAACCCTGTCTTCGTCCGATAGATAAGCGTCACGGGTCTTAGAAATGGAAATTATTTTATCAGGTTCAGGGTCAAAACATTGAATTCCCAGGTATATATTTTTACCGTCTGAAGCAACTTTTACTACTGTGTTAAACTCAGCTTGCCTTCCTTCAACAGGGTCTACCATAGTAAGGCCGGAAATTGAATCAGCTTTAGGCCAGAACGCCTCATTTAATATTCCGTCCAGTTTGATATTTTCATTTTCAGATAAATTATAAACCTTAAGGCTTTGTGAATAACAGACAGAAGCCAGAAGAGCTAACAGGACAATTACTCTCATAATTTTTGGGGCCTTAAAAACTTTCAGAATCTATACGAGTTAAAAATGGAGTTAAAAATATATACAAACAATTGCTTCCAGGCAATAATCCAAATGCCCTAAAACTCATTTGATGCAAAAACAAGGTACCCCCTCCTTTCGGTTGTAGTAATTAGGGAAATAATTGTTACTATATGTAATAGGTATTACAACTGAGGCGTTATGAAATGGCTTTTTCTGGTGCACGAACTTCAGGGACTTAAGTCCAGTGCCCGGGTAAGAATATGGCGGAACACGAAAAAGGTTGGGGCCATACTTTACAGGGATTCAGCATATGTTCTCCCCTACAGCAAGGAGAATATGGAAAGCTTTCAGTGGATTTTAAGTGAAATTAAAGCCGTAAAAGGCCATGGGGCAATCTTCATTTCTCAGTCAGCTGACGGAAAAGAAGATGATGAACTTAAAAATATTTTCCTTAAAACAGCTGGTGCAGAATATGAAAAGCTGCGGGAAAGAAGGGATAATCTTCAGATGAGATTTGAACAGCTAAAGAAATCTTCAAGTTTAAGTGATAAGCTCCTTAAGGATTTGCAGAAAGAACTTGGACAGCTAACATATCAGTTCCAAGAAACTTCTGAGACAGATTATTTTCATTCACCAATGGCACAGGAAGTAAAGCATAAACTTTCTATTTTGAATAAAGGTCTTTTATCAAATATTCCAACTGATTCTGCAGATAAACTGCTTGTTAAGCATAACCCAAAAGACTTTCAGAAGAAAAAGTGGGCGACCAGAAAAAATATTCATATAGACAGGCTATGTTCTGCCTGGCTTATTAAAAGGTTCATCGATAAAGCTGCACAGTTTGAATTTGCACCTGAAAATTCACTTCCAAAAGATGCGCTTCTTTTTGATGTTTTCGGCTCTGAATTCGGGCACAGAGGTGAAGACTGCACGTTTGAAACTTTGCTGAAAATATTTCAGATAAGGGATAAGGCATTACTGAATATTTCTGAAATAGTTCATGACATCGATCTTAAGGATAAAAAATTTAACCGTCCTGAGGCAAAGGGAATTGATATTATTGTAAGGTCACTATCTAAATATTTTAACAATGACAATAAAGTTTGTGAAATTGGCTTTTTACTCTTAGACGGGCTCTATTATTATTTTAAGACTTCAAGGAACATACAGGTAAATTTGAAGGCATTTGATGAGGTGGCAAAATGATTCTGAAAATAGTGAATATTCTTCTGTTTATTGCGGGGTGCATATTTGTCTTGATTGGAGTTTTTTCAAACACAGAGGGTGTGCATCTTCTTGGCGGTTTTTGTTTTTTCTTAATATTTGCCTTTACGGATCTTTTCGCAGACAAAGGATAAAAAAGATTAATTAGAGGAGGATAAAATAATGAGAAATATAAATATATTCCGGCTGGCATTGTCAGTTATATTCCTGACATTTTTTACGGCTGACGGCTTTTCCCAGACAAAGGGATGGGAAGATGTGGAGAAGATAATCGGCAAGACCGGGAAACTCCAGGGGGATGTTTTCAAAATCACTTTCCCAAGAAGTGACCTTAATGTAAAAGTTGCCGGGGTGAAAATTGAACCTGCTCTTGCACTTACGGGCTGGATTGCCTTTAAGAAGATGGGCAGCAACGCTATGCTGATGGGTGACATGGTATTGCTCGAGACAGAAGTTGAGCCAGCAATGAAAAAAGCAGTTGAGAATGGCTTAGAAATAACTGCACTTCATAACCATGTTCTGAAAGAAACCCCACAGGTTATATATATGCATGTGGGCGGCATGGGAAGCCCCACAGAGCTTGCACAGAAAATAAAATCCGTCATAAGCCAGACAAAAATTCCCCTTACACAGCCAAAGCAAAATCAGACTGTGCAAAGTAAAACTGACTGGTCCAAAGTGCAGTCAATTTTAGGAACAAAGGGACAGATGGCAGGTGACATACTTCAGATTTCAGTACCAAGGGAAGACAAGGTTACAGAAAACGGGGATGAAATCCCGACATCGATGGGGATGGCTACATCATTATATTTCCAGAAAGTTAAGGACAAGGCTGTTACAACAGGAGACTTTGTACTTATTGGTGAAGAGGTTAATCCTGTAATAAAGGCCCTTGTACAGCATAACATAGCAGTCACAGCAGTGCATAACCATATGCTGAGTGATAATCCAAGGATTTTCTTTCTGCATTTCTGGGGTAACGACACTCCTGAAAACCTGGCAAAAGGCCTGAAAGATGCCATTTTCAAGACAAAATCAAAGACTGAGACCACAAGCAGTAAATGATAAGTTATTTATGAAAGCCGGTGTATGAAGGTACCCATTGAATATTCTCTTAAAGGACTGCTACTATATTTTCTTAAGCTTGGAACTATCGGTTTTGGCGGACCGGTAGCTCTAGTCGGATATATGGAACAGGATCTGATGGAAAAGCTGGGATGGATAACCAAGGAGGAATACTTAAGAGGACTTACGCTTGCCCAGCTTGCACCGGGCCCATTAGCAGCACAGCTTGCCATTTACATCGGTTTTATTAAAGGCAGAATAATTGGGGCAACTCTTGTTGGAGTAGCTTTCATTCTGCCTTCTTTTATTATGGTTGTTCTTCTTGGAGTTCTCTATGCAGCCTATGGAGGCTTCTTCTGGATGCAGGCACTCTTTTACGGAATTGGGGCTGCAGCAATTGGAATAATGGCAAAATCTGCCTATAAGCTTACAAAACTGGTAATAAAGAAGAACTACCTTTTTATAGCGATATTTTTATTTATGGCTGTAGTAACTGTAATTACAGAAAAAGAGATTATCTGGCTGTTTATTCTATCCGGTATTGTAGCCTTACTATTTAACGCTGCTCGTCAAAGCAAACTTCAGGCTCTCAGATCCTTTTCTCCTTTTTTTGTTTTATTTATCCAGTCAGTTTTTCAGACCTCCTATTTTTCACAGCTTAATAAAATATTCTTTTATTTCCTTAGGGCAAGCTTTGTGGTTTTTGGCAGTGGACTGGCAATTGTTCCATTTTTGCATGGTGGTGTTGTACTTCAGAACCACTGGTTAAATGAAAAGCAGTTCCTTGATGCTGTAGCCGTTGCTATGATTACTCCCGGTCCGGTAGTAATTACAGTCGGCTTTATAGGTTACTTGGTAGCAGGCCTTCCGGGAGCCGCCGCCGCAAGCCTTGGGGTATTCCTGCCGGTTTACCTGTTTGTAATTTTGCCTGCCCCCTATATTGAACGATACAGTACAAACTCACACCTTAAATCTTTTATTGAAGGAGTAACCGCAGCCGCAACTGGAGCAATAACAGGTGCAATTGTTATACTGGGAAGACATGCAATAACAGATTATTTTACTTTAGCTGTCGCCTTGGGGACAACTGTGATCTTATTCCGGTATAAAATACCCGAACCAATATTAATCCTTGCCGCAGCCATCCTGGGGCTAATTGCATTCTCTTTGAAGGGTTAAGGAGTGTAAATTAAATGAATTTTAGCACAATGAATCCAATTTATGCAGCAGATTAAAAAGAATATCCGCATTTTATTTATCGCACGGACGATCAGATTGTTTGCATACGGATTTATCTCTGTTATCCTTGTCCTATATTTAGCTGCGATCGGCCTGAAGGAATATGAAATCGGAGTTTTGCTTACACTTACGCTATTGGGCGATGTAGTCATCTCATTTTGGATCACAACCAATGCAGATAATTTCAGCAGAAGGAAAATGCTGATAGCTGGTTCAATTCTCATGGCGGCCGGTGGATTTATATTTGTCTTAACTGATAACTATATTATTCTGGTACTAACTGCAGCCATTGGAGTCATTAGTCCAAGCGGCAAGGAAATAGGTCCGTTTTTATCTATTGAGCAGTCTGCCCTCTCAGAGCTGGTCCCAACTAAAGCTCTTCCCGGAGTATTTGCATGGTATAATCTTGCAGGCTCTTTTTCCACTGCTATTGGAGCACTGTGCGCCGGCTGGGGGGCACAACTCCTTCAAAAAGAAGGTTTAACAAATATCCTTACCTATAAAATAATACTGGCCATATATGGGCTGATAGGTTTGATGCTTTTAATTTTATTCCGTGTCCTGACAAACCAGGTTGAAGTGCCAAAAACAACAGATACCGCTAAAACAATTAGCAGATTCGGGCTCCACAGTTCAAAAAAGATTGTTATAAAGTTAAGCGCATTATTTGCTCTCGATGCATTTGCAGGCGGTTTCATTTTGCAAAGCATTTTCGCATACTGGTTTTATCTAAAGTTTAATGTAAACACAGGATCAATTGGGAGCATTTTTTTTGCGGCAAATTTAATTGCAGGCATTTCATCTTTGTACGCAATCAAAATTGCGGGCAGGCTGGGCCTGATTAAAACAATGGTATTTACTCACCTGCCATCTAATGTTTTGCTGCTTTTAGTGCCGCTTATGCCGAACCTGCCCTCAGCAATTGCAATGCTTCTTTTAAGGTTCAGCATTTCACAGATGGATGTGCCTACACGTCAGACATATACGATAATTGCGGTCAACAAGGATGAGAGATCAGCCGCCTCAGGAATAACTTCAATAGCTCGTTCCATAGGCGCTTCAATCTCACCTTCGCTTGGAGTAATTTTTCTGGCAAGCCCTGCCCTGATTAACTTACCATTCTTTTTTGCTGGCGGGCTGAAAATCATCTATGACATCTGGCTCTACCATAGTTTTAAGGAAATTAAAGATGGACAGGAAATCGGTGTTAAGCGCACTAAAGTTACCTAATTTCTAAATTTTAATGCCAAATTTCTCTAATATATAGATCATCAGGAAATAAAACAGAACCATTACAACAATTGATATAATAAGAGCAAAGATAAAATCCATCTTTCTCAAAAGGTATGGCAGCAGAATAAACATGGACAGTGATGGAATTACAAGCCAGAATATACCGGTTGAAAGTTCCGAGACCTGTTCTTTGCTTTTTGTTTCATAATAAAGCCAGATAAACGCAAGTATCGAGACAAGGGGCATTGAGGCAAATATGCTTCCTATCAATGTGCTTCTTTTCGACACTTCTGATACAAATACAATAATTGCTGCTGAAATTAATACCTTTACGATATAATATATCATGACATTATCCTATATTGAAACCTGATATAGCTAAAATAACTCTATTCAAAAGTAAATCAAAAGAATCTATCAATTATTAGGTCGCCTGGAATAAGTAAATATTAAGTAAATTCCTAAAATTATTTCAGGACACTTTTAGGACATCACCTTTCTAAAAATGCCCAAAACAGCCTAAATTCCAAATATTTTGAAGGGCTGCGGAAAATCTCCCCCTTTCCGCATAGAAAAATTAAAGCTCAAAGATCAAATAAAATTGCGTTTTTGAGCTTTTTTTTACATAATGTCATCTCCCTCATTCACCCAAATACCCCCTGATTTGCCGACAATATGAAACTTTTATTACATTTTTATGACATCGTTTTTTAGAATACCCACTTCCAGTATTTGGAAATAAATATTAAATTATATACCGGATTCATTTCTGATAATAATAACTAGGGGAAAAATGACGAAAGAACAGAAATTCGACTATTCTCTGAAAGCATATTTTGTAATTGCTGGGATTACCATTTATTATTTTCTAAAAAATGTGTTTTTGGAAGATGTATCCATTTCTGCTATTCTTATTAACTCCGTGGGTATTGCAACTTTGGGACTTATTCTCTGGCAAATTATTTTGATAATGATTGGAAAATCAATTGATGCAAGAATTGAAAAAGAGAAATTGATGGAACGCCTTAGATTTGAAAAAAAGGTTGATGAGTTTCATGATGGTATGAATGAAGAAAGGGATAAACAAATAGATGCTTTAATTGAACAACATATTAAAGTGCTTGCCAGAAAAAGAAAATCGCTGGTAATGACTTATGATTACGGAGTGGAAGATCCTAGTGCTTGGGAAAGAGAAAAGTCTTATTTCTTTAATAATGTAATTGCCGTTGAATTGGTAAAATATATAACCCCACGTGTAAGCCAGATAGCTGAAGAAATGGGACTTCCTACAGAAAAGGTTGAATATAACTTGAAGATTGATGCAAATGAGGTTAATGACCTTATTGAGAAATAAATTGAAGATTATTATTTGGATGAGAACAAGGAAGCTTCAAATTCTTCATTCAGTATAAAAATGGAGCCTTATGACTATGAAAAATATTGTACAGAAAAATTTTAAAAAATAGGTTGGGATGCAAAGACTACTAAAGCAAGCGGGGATCAGGGACTGGAGATTTATGCGGAAAAGAATTCAGTTTCTGTTGTAATTCAATGTAAGGATATTCTCTACCTGTAGGGAATAAAGCAGTTCAGGAGGTTCATGCGGCTAAAGGTTTTGTACAGGCTGATTACGCAATAGTAGTTACAAATGCTGGTTATACAAAATCAGCTAAACAGCTGGCTAATTCCCTAGATGTCCTACTCTTGCATCATGAAGATTTAGAAGATTTGGATAACCATTTATTGAACTGTGCTCAAAATTAGCAATTCGAAATTTAGGCCTCAAGTTTTAACCTGATCAGCTGTAATGCGTATTTTACTATAGAGTGGTTTATATATGGGTATAGTATCTCCAGAGATCCTGCAGGGGATGCCGGAAGAATTAAAGCAGATTATAGAAAAATTATCAGTACAGAACGCCGAGCCCTAAGATTGGCATCTTGGGCTTCCCCCCATCCTTTGGACAGTTTTTTAGCCTAATTTAAGACAGTGTACTACTTTTTACCCTACCCGTTTTCTTTAATGTTGCTTAACATTATGTGCTTAAGTGAAACGGAAGCAG
>JBLMZM010000128.1:0-19956 GCA_050258815.1 Ignavibacteriales bacterium | reverse complement strand
AAATTCGGTGGAAATGTATGATCCCGTACCCTGCATACCGCGCTCCGATGAATTTGATCTGTTAGTGTCATCGATCGAGACTGCAACCAGGATGAAGAGAATTTAGTGTAGAGAGTTGGTTTGGATTAAATATATTTTAGAAAAGATAATTTGTCAATAGAGGAAGTAATTATTATTAAGAGTTTGTAAAAAATGAGCCCGCATTAAGAGATGCGGGCTCCCTGATAAAGCAATTTACGGCTTTGGTTTATATCAAAGCATCTTTCTTATTATATCATCAGCCGTATCCAGTGCCTCGGATATTTTAGCAATGTCCTTGCCTCCTGCTGTAGCCATCTGAGGGCGTCCGCCGCCTCCGCCGCCAACAATACGGGCAAGTTCGCCAACAATTTTTCCTGCAGCCAGTTTCTTATTTTTTACAAGGCTGTCTGCAACCACGCAGACGATGCCAACCTTACCATCCAGCTCACTGAAAAGTACTCCTACGGCCTCTTTCATACGGTTGCGCAGTTCATCACCAAAGGATTTGAGCTCATCCATATTGGAAGCTTCAACTTTCCCTTTATAAACCTTCACGCCCTCCAGATCAACAGCAGACGAGAGCACACTATCCAGGTTGCTCAGTTTGCTCTTAAAGCTGAGTTCTGAAATTTCTTTTTCAAGCTTTTTCTTCTCTTCAAGCAGCTGGGCAATCTTTTCTTCTTCTTTTTTGAGTTCCTCTTCCTGTAACCGGATGAACTCTTCCACCCCCTTGCCCGTCACGGCCTCAATCCTTCTGATGCCGCTGGCAATCGAGGTTTCATTTACAATTTTGAAGATGCCTATCTCCGCGGTATTTCTTACGTGCGTTCCGCCGCAGAATTCCATGCTTGCATTCTCAAATTCCACTACATTAACCTGGTCGCCATATTTATCGCCGAAGAACATGAGGGCTCCCATCTTCTTTGCTTCCTCAAAAGGAATTGCCCTGTGGGGAACATGCCTTAAATTGCGCCTGATCTGTTCATTAACTATTGTTTCTATCTGTTTGATCTCCTCAGCGGTGAGCCTGGAATAATGAGCAAAATCAAAACGCAGCCTGTCGGGTCCCACATAGGAACCGGCCTGTCTTACGTGCTCACCCAGCACCTTTCTTAGCGCAGCATGGAGCAGGTGAGTAGCCGAATGGTTTCTCATTATATCCCATCTTCTGCTTTCGTCAACATAGGCCCTCACGAGGGTACCTTTTTTCAGGGGGAAATCAATTTCCGAGGCATCAAGGGCGTGAATTACCATGTTATATATCTTTGATACATTAACCACTTCGAGCCTGCGGTTCACCCCGGGAAATTCCAGCCACCCTATGTCGCTTATCTGACCACCCGACTCAACATAAAACGGGGTGCGGTCCAAAACGACGAGCACGCTGTTTTCTTCTTTTTTGATGCCTATTATCTTTGCATCCACCGACAGCATATCGTAACCCACAAACTCGGGTTTTTCATTTTCATCTATTTCAAAGGATTCCACGTCATTTATCAGAGCGCTTACGGAGGCAAATTTGTCCTTTGTGGATTCCCTTGCACGCGCCTTCTGCTCGTCCATGAGCACATTAAAACGCGCTTCATCTATTGAGAGGTTCCTTTCTTTTGCCATTACATTGGTCAGATCCACCGGAAAACCATAGGTATCATAAAGCATGAATACATCCTCGCCCGTAATGATCTTTTCGCCGGCGGCTTCCACCCTGGAGGCAATTTTTTCAAACAGCTCGATTCCGCGGTCCAGCGTTACGTTAAAGCTTTCTTCCTCAGCCTTTATAATTTTCTCAATGTGATGCTGCTTTTGCTTCAGTTCGGGGAATACCATTGACATATTTTCTGCCAGTACAGTAACAAGCTGGTAAATAAAAGGCCTGTTCAAGCCCAGCTTTCTCCCGTAGCGCGCTGCCCTCCTTAGTATTCTGCGCAGCACGTAGCCCCTGCCATCATTACCCGGAACAGCTCCGTCTGCAATTGCGAATGAGAGCGTTCTTACGTGATCTGCTATAACACGCATCGGGATCTTATTTTCTTCCTTATCGTACTTAACCTGCGCCAGCGCGGAAATGGAATCTATTATAGGGGCAAAAACATCAGTATCATAATTGGAGCCTTTTTTCTGCAGAACGGCACATATCCTTTCAAAGCCCATCCCTGTATCCACGTGCTTCGCCGGCAGGTCATGCAGTACGCCCTCATTATCCCTGTTATATTGTATAAACACCAGGTTCCAGATCTCAATGCATTCAGGTACACCGGCATTGACGTATTTGGGATTATCATAGTCGTCACTCAGGTTGATGTGGATTTCAGAGCAGGGACCGCAGGGACCCGTTTCACCCATCTCCCAGAAGTTGTCTTTTTCTGCAAAATGCAGTATGTGCGCGGGATTTATGTCAGTCTCTGTTTTCCAGATTTCGTAGGCCTCGTCGTCTGTCTTGTATACCGTAGCCCAGAGCCTCTCCTTCGGGAGCTTCCATACGCCGGTAAGCAGCTCCCAGGCCCAGCTAATGGCTTCTTTTTTATAATAATCACCGAAGGACCAGTTGCCCAGCATTTCAAAAAATGTATGATGGTATGTATCGTACCCGACTTCTTCCAGATCGTTATGCTTGCCGCTTACGCGGATGCACTTTTGAGTATCTGCAGCACGCTTGTAATCCCTGGTGCCCAGACCCAGAAAAACGTCCTTAAACTGGTTCATCCCTGCATTTGTAAAAAGCAATGTGGGATCGTCAAAGGGAACGACCGGAGCACTGGGAACAATTCGATGCTCTTTATCCTTAAAAAAGTCCAAAAACTGTTGTCTGATTTCTGCTGATGTCATATGCATTTTTACTTTGATTTATTATTAAAGATGCAAATATACAAAAATCCCCCAGGATTTACGAGTCAGCATATTGGGGATTTCTGCTTTTATGGTGAAATGACCTGCCTGCCCGGGAGGGTCTTGATTAACCAGATTAAATGCAGTTAAATTGCATTATTATGCGGGAAAAAGCCGTTTTCAGTTCTATTGGCATCCCGCACACAGAGGTTACTTTTTCACGTCCTTTATATTAATACTCCTGTCCAGTCCTGGCATAAGAGCCTGAATGAATGCGTTTCTTATCAATTCCCAGATAGTGGACCATACACCAACCTCCGGATTGTCAAACGTACCGCTGAAAGGAGCCTTTGTTGCCACCTGGTCTTTGGAAGGATTTGTAAATATATCTTTTACCAGCCCCACAACGGCCTTCCAGGCCAGTTCGAAAAACGGCTTTTTTATGTCCTCTTTCCACCTGACAACTTCCACATCCTTCATGAGAGGTTTAACATACCCCTCGAACTTTCCCTCGGATGCTGCAACTTCACTGTACATGCTGAAGGTACCCTTGTGAACGTCAAACTTTCCGTATGCCTTCAAAAAATCGTTCAGTTTTACCAGGTCAATGCCTGTAACCTGCATAGCCAGGTTGAATGTGGGCTTCTCTGCAAACGGATCCAGCTTTACGTTGATCCTGAAACTGCCGGAGGACAGTACAGTACCCGAGGCCTCAACCGTTGAAGCCAGCGTCTTGGATACCTTGCGGCTGTTGGTGAGGTTTGTAGCCAGAACCTGAAGGCTGCCCATATATATATTTACCTTGGGATCACTGTGGAAATTCCGGAAATGCACCTCCCCATCTTCAATTCTGAAAGAGTTAATACGGATGGGGAAAAGGTCTGTCAGAGTCTTCTGCCAGCCTTTATCCATTGTGGTCTGTGATTGTGCTTTTGTGGGCCCCTGCACAAAGTTGAGCTTCGGGTGATAAACGTATATTTTTGCAACCAGTGAACCATGGAACAGCTCTTTCCAGTCTACCGAGAGATCCAGTGTGCCAACTGATAAAAACGGAACCGGCACCTCTCCGTTCTTCTTATTCAGCTCAATTCCATCGATTGAATATGCCCCGCGGTATATATGCATACTTACATCATCCACGTGTCCCGTGTAATCAGGAAGTGTCTGCAGCTTTTTATTTATTTCATGCTTGATTATGTACGGAAGTGCTATTCTGACTGCAACCAGCACTATAACAATACTAATTACTACAATGAGAGTAGTTTTACTGATTTTACCTAATAATGACATTTTTTCCTTAAACCCGGTATATTAATAAACAACAGCCGGCTGCGCTCTTAAGGCAGCCGGCTGCAAGTAATTAAAAAAACCATCTATAGAATGCTTCTGCCTTGAATGAGTCTGATCAGGACTGCTACAATTGCAAGCACCAGGAGAATGTGGATAAATCCGCCTAATGTGTAACCACTTACCAATCCTAAGGCCCATAATACCAGAAGAACAACAAATATTGTCCAGAGCATAATACCCTCCTTATGTTTTGCTTGAAAAATATGACCCGAATCAAATTATCCATCTTATTATCAAACTAAATAATTATATTATAGAATCAAGGAATGAAATTGGATGCAACAATAACGCGTATCAGCCATATTAACGGACATTATTTCTAATGCATAAACGGCCGAAAATAATAGCAGCATTTTCCATCCCGGTATTTTTGTGCCTTTGCTTTCTGCTGAATGCAATGGCACAGAAGAAATCCGGTCCCGGAGTGATAGTTGATTGTGACTTCAGCTTTACGGAGTCGGTCTCGGGCATAAATATACCCCGGGCAATTAAGCAGAATCTCGAGCTCATTGACGTCCACTATTACTCTTTTGACCAAAAACTGCACAAAGGACAGCTTTTAATCCATACCTCTCTTTCGGCTGAAATTAAGGATATCTTCAGGGAAATTGAGGCAGACAGGTTTCCCATTGCAAAGGTAATTCCAATAGTTAAGTATGGCTGGTCCGATTCGGCTTCAATGGCAGACGATAATACCTCGGCTTTTAATTACCGTCTTGTAAAAGGAACCAGGGTCCTCTCTGCCCACTCGGGCGGAAGGGCTATCGACATTAATCCCCTGGAAAATCCTCAGTTTACAAGGCGCAGGGCCTCCCCTGCTGGTGCAAGGTACGACTCTAAGGCACCGGGCACAATTACCCCCTCTTCAGTAGTTGTCAGCGCATTCAGAAAAAGGGGCTGGAAGTGGGGCGGCAACTGGAGAAGCACAAAGGATTACCAGCACTTCGAAAAGCCTTCAGGCACAAAATAGCTCAATTACGGCTGCTTTCCCCGCCTCTGGTGGCCTTTTGCTTTCCTTGCCTTTCATGCTTGTTTTGTATAGATTGATTTAAAATGAGGGCAATTAACATTTCTTATGAAAGAGATACCATGGATGATGAACTTAGACTACGCACGTTTGAGGAAAGAATAGGTACAGGTGAAACTATCGAACCAAAGGACTGGATGCCGGAAGGCTACCGTAAACAGCTTATCCGCATGATCTCACAACACGCCCATTCGGAAATCGTAGGAATGCTCCCCGAAGGCAACTGGATTACACGCGCACCCAGTCTGAGAAGAAAAATGATACTACTTGCCAAGGTACAGGATGAGGCTGGACACGGGTTGTATCTTTACAGTGCCGCTGAAACCCTGGGGGTTGAAAGAAAAGAGCTTACCGAACAGCTTCTGACGGGAAAAGCAAAGTATTCCAGCATATTTAACTACCCTACACTTACCTGGGCAGATATGGGCACAATTGGATGGTTCGTCGACGGGGCTGCAATAATAAACCAGACCATGCTGGCAAAATGTTCCTATGGACCATACGCAAGGGCTAACCTCAGAATCTGCAAGGAAGAAAGCTTTCACAAGAAACAGGGCTATGAAATTATTGCCGCACTTGCAGCCGGAACCCCTGAGCAGAAATCAATGGCGCAGGATGCCGTCAACCGCTGGTGGAAGCCGTCACTGATGATGTTCGGCCCGGGCGACAAGGATTCCCCTAACAGCGCCGAACTGATGAGGTGGAAAGTAAAGCTTAAAAGCAACGCAGAGCTCAGACAGCGCTTTGTGGATCTTACCGTGCCGCAGGCGCAGGCAGTGGGACTTACGCTCCCGGATCCGGAACTGAAATTTAATGATGATACAGGACACTGGGATTATGGGCCACTGGACTGGCAGGAATTCTTCGACATCATTAACGGCCGCGGACCTTACAACAGGGAACGACTGAGAGCCAGAAGAGAGGCCCATATTAACGGCGAATGGGTAAGAACTGCCGCAGAGCTTTACGCAGTGAAAAAGAAGGCGCTGGCCTAAGTACTCCAATAAAACAGAATTGCAAGAGAGGGATCAATGTCATTTGAGGGAATGGATAAGGATACCCAGTGGACACTCTGGGAAGTGTTCCTGCAGGAACAATCCGGTGCTCCACACGTTCATGCCGGCAGCCTTCACGCTGCCGATGCCGAAATGGCCCTTCAGAACGCACGCGACGTATATGCAAGACGCGGACATATTCTTAGTATTTGGGTAGTGCCCTCAGTAGCTATTACGGCAAGCGCGCCTCTGGACAGCGAATCATTTTTTGACCCTGCAGACGATAAAATATACCGCTATCCCCAGTTCTATAAGGTGCCCAAAGGAGTGAAAAATATATGACGGATATGGCAAAAGACCCGGCCATGAATGAGGCCCTGTTTAATTACGTACTGGGCCTGGGTGACGATATGCTGATCTCGGGACACCGCTTGTCTGAATGGTCGGGCCATGCCCCGATACTTGAGGAAGATATTGCATTAAGCAACATCGCTCTGGACTGCCTGGGACAGGCAAATGCCCTGCTGATACTCGCCGGTGAAATCGAAGGCAAAGGCAGGACAGAAGACGACCTGGCTTACTTTCGCGATGCAATCCAGTTCAGGAACTTCCAGATGATGGAGCTTCCCATCGGCGACTTCGCCTTTACCATTGCACGCCAGTTTTTGTTTAGCAGCTTCTACTACCTGCTCTATGAGGAGCTCCGGAAAAGCAGGTACACTAAACTGGCTGCAATTGCCTCAAAGTCGTTCAAGGAAATTAAATACCACGTCAGACACGCATCTGAATGGATGCTGAGACTCGGCGACGGAACAGAAGAAAGCCATTACAGGCTGCAGAATGCACTGGACGACATATGGATGTATACTGGTGAATTTTTTCAGAATGAACCCATGGACGAAATTTTAATTAAAGAAGCAGTTGCACCCGACAGACAGAATATAAAAGAGGGATGGCATGAAAGGGTCCGGCTCGTGGCCTCGGAGGCAACTCTCATCCTGCCCGGTGATGACCAGTACATGGCTCACGGGGGCAGACGCGGAATTCATACCGAGTACCTGGGACACCTGTTATCTGAAATGCAGAGTGTGGCAAGATCTTATCCCGGAGCTAAATGGTAAACCAGGCTTAATATGAAACGATTTTGGGCCCATTATTCTTTAAACCCATTATTTTTTAGTCAATTAATTATTTGATTATTATGACAAAGCAGGAAGAAATATTAAAATATCTCTCGCTGGTAAAGGACCCTGAAATACCGGCAGTAAATATTGTTGAACTCGGCATCGTAAGAAATGTCAGGCAGGAAGAAGATAAAACCATAGTTGAAATTACGCCTACTTATTCCGGATGCCCGGCAATGAAATTGATCCAGGACGAAATTCTGGCTGCACTCAGGGAAAAAGGATTTGAAAACGTAACTATTGAGGTCGTTTATTCGCCGGCATGGACGACCGACTGGATGAGCAAGGAGACAAAAGAAAAGCTCAGGCAATACGGCATTGCCCCGCCCGTTGATAATGCCGGGGATGCACTCACAATGGACTACGAAAAGGTAAGCTGCCCGTACTGTAATTCCACGGATACTCAGATGCGAAGCCGGTTTGGTTCAACTGCCTGCAAGTCGCTCTATTATTGTAACAGTTGTAATCAGCCCTTTGAATATTTTAAGAGTTTTTAACTTTCACAATCTTTGCCGGTAATATGGAATACAGATACATAAAATATGAAATTAAACAGAACGTTAAGAAGATAACGCTTAACCGCCCCGATGTGCTCAACAGCATTAACAGAGAAATGGCTCACGAACTCTGTAAGGCGCTTGAACTGGCAGGGAAAGATGAATCAATACGCGCAGTCCTGCTTACCGGTGAAGGACGGGCATTCTCAGCAGGCCAGGATCTCCGGGAGATAATAGACACTGAAGGCAAACCGGTAAACCCGGGCAGCATAGTCAAAGATGTCTATAACCCCGTAATTAAAACCATCCGCTGCATTGAAAAACCCGTCGTATGCGCCGTTAACGGAACTGCCGCAGGCGCAGGAGCCAATATTTCACTCGCATGCGACTTTGTTATTGCTTCCAGCAATTCATCATTTATACAATCCTTCATAAACATTGGACTCGTACCCGATAGCGGAGGTACTTTCTTCCTCCCGAGAATCATAGGCTACCAGCGGGCAGCAGCATTAATGATGCTGGGCGAAAAGATCTCGGCATATGAGGCAACCGAGATGGGACTCATCTACAAGGTAGTGGAACCCGAAGCCCTGATGAATGAGGCAACTTCCCTTGCCGTAACACTGGCCCAAATGCCTACAAAAAGTCTGGGACTCATAAAACGGGCGCTCAATAAATCATCAGCCAATGACCTGGATACGCAGCTTGAGCTTGAAGCCAGATTTCAGCAGCTCGCGGGTGTAAGTCAGGATTATCTGGAGGGTGTAAGGGCATTTTTAGAAAAACGCAAACCGGTATTTTCCGGCAAATAGATCCACCAAACAAAAGGAGAAGGAATGGAATATACTCATCTCGGCAGATCAGGACTGTTGGTCAGCAGACTCTGTCTTGGAACGATGAACTTCGGAACTTATACCTCCGAGGAAGAAAGCTTCAGAATTATGGACAGGGCGCTTGAACATGGAATTAATTTTTTTGACACTGCAAACGTATACGGAGCGGAAAAATATAAGGGCCTGACCGAGGAAATTCTGGGACACTGGTTTAAACAGGGAAACGGCAGACGCGATAAAACCGTGCTTGCCACAAAGCTTTATGGAAATATGACCGACTGGCCGAACGACTCCAGACTTTCAGCCCTGAATATAAGGCGCGCCTGTGAGCAAAGCCTGAAAAGACTTCAGACTGACCATATCGACCTCTACCAGATGCATCATATAGACAGGGAAACCCCATGGGAAGAAATCTGGCAGGCAATGGAACAGCTCGTTCAGGAAGGCAAAATACTCTACGTGGGCAGCAGTAACTTTGCCGCCTGGAATATAGTCGAGGCAAATTATATGGCTGAGAAAAGAAATTTTCTGGGACTCATTTCCGAACAGAGTATATACAGCCTGCGCAACCGCCATATTGAACTGGAGGTAATTCCCGCATGCAAGGCCATGGGAGTGGGACTCATTCCATGGAGCCCCCTTGGAGGCGGAATATTGTGCGGTGTGCTGCACGAACAGCAGTCGGGCAGACGCGCCCGCCCTGCGCTCCAGAAAAGTATAGAAAAGCTGCGCCCCCAGCTGGAGGCCTATGAAACATGCTGCAGGGAAACTGAACTAAGCTATGCAAATGTTGCCCTGGCCTGGGTAATGCATAACCCGGTTGTTACTTCTCCAATAATCGGCCCCAGAACCGTCGAACAGCTCGACGACAGCTGCCATGTGCTCACTTTTAAGCTTTCGGATGAAATGCTGCAGAAGCTAAATGATATATGGCCCGGCCCTGGCAACCAGGCACCGGAGGCTTACGCATGGTAAAAAATAATTGCCCGGTATTATTAAAGAAACAGATATGAAAACACTAAGAGTAGGCATTGCCGGCGCCGGAACAATGGGACAGGGCATTGCTATTGCAGCCGCCATTAAAGACCACGAGATAATACTTTATGATATTGATCCCGTGAGCCTTGAGAATGCCGGTGGTGAAATTCAGAAGACCATTCTTCGCCAGAAGGAAAAAGGCCTAATAAGTGACGAGCAGTCGCATGCTGCACAAGGCCTTATTCACTACACGTGCGAATTAAAGGATTTGAGTAATTGCGGAATTATAATTGAAGCCGCCTTTGAGGATCTGAATATTAAGAAACAGATATTTTCTGAGCTGGAGGCGGTTGTCTCCAGCCATACAATACTTGCAAGCAATACGTCTTCTCTTTCAATCGCTTCGATCGCTGCAGCCTCAAAGGTACCCTCCAGGGTCATTGGCATGCACTTTTTTAACCCTGCTCACCTGATGCAGCTGGTGGAAATTGTACCCGGCCTTAATACCATTGACAGCACCGTGGAACGGACGGTTGAGATAGCCAGGTCCTGGGATAAAATACCCGTAATTGCAAAGGATACGCCGGGATTTATAGTGAACCGTATTGCCCGGCCTTATTACGGCGAAGCCCTGCGGATACTTGAAGAGGGCAACGCAGACGTGGCTACGATTGACTGGGCAATGAGAGAGGCCGGCGGCTTCAGAATGGGGCCTTTTGAACTGATGGACCTTATTGGCAACGACGTTAATTACAAGGTGACTGAAACGGTTTTTGAAAATTTTTATTTTGACCCCCGCTACAGGCCTTCCATAATTCAGAAGAGATATGTTGAGGCGGGACTTCTGGGCAGAAAGAGCGGAAGGGGTTTTTATGATTACTCCCCCCAGGCAAAGAGGCCTGAACCGGTAAAAGACGCCATTAATGCACAGGAGATCTGGTTCCGCATTATTTCTATGATCATAAATGAAGCCTGCGATGCACTCTTCCTTAAGGTGGCCTCCGTTAAAGACATTGACCTTGCGATGACCAAAGGTGTAAATTATCCCAAAGGGCCCCTGAGCTGGGCTGATGAAATTGGCCCCGACAAGGTGCTTGTTATGCTCCGCAGGCTTCAGGATGAATATGGCGAGGACCGCTACCGTTCCTCACCCTTGCTTAAGAGAATGGTAAGGCATAAACAACGGTTCAATGAATGAATAAACAAAAACTCGCAGAAACTGCAGTAGCCCAAATGCTCATTCACGACGGCTTCAGCGCGTGGCTTGGCATTGAATTGCTTGAGATAAAACCGGGCAGAACCTTGCTTAAGATGAAAGTGCGCAAGGAAATGCTGAATGGTTTCAATATCTGTCATGGAGGCATCCTCTTCGCACTCGCCGACAGTGCAATGGCCTTTGCCGCTAATACACACGGGCAGCTGAGTGTGAGTATTGAAAATGGAATTACATACCTGGAAAAAGTTACAGAAGGGGATGTAATTACTGCCGGGGCTGAAGAAGTTTACAGAAGTGATAAAATTGCAGTATACAACGTCAGCCTGACAAAACAGGATAACATTAGGGTTGCCCTCTTCAGGGGGACCGTATACAGGACAAAAAAAACATTTCCGGAGGAGACCGCCGGATAACCGAAAGAATTATTGATGAAAGATGCATATATAATCGACGGAATAAGAACACCCATTGGCAAGCACACGGGAAGTCTGTCATTCAGCAGGGCCGATGACCTGGCGGCTCTTGTCATCCGCAGCCTCATGGAAAGAAATCCCGGCGTTAATACTTCCATAATTGAGGACGTAATCTTAGGATGTGCCAATCAGGCCGGAGAGGATAACAGGAACGTTGCACGCATGGCGCTTCTGCTTGCGGGCCTTCCCTATACGGTACCGGGTGAAACCATAAACCGCCTTTGTGCCTCAGGCATGAGCGCTGTAGCTGAAGCTGCACGCGCAATCAGGCTTGGCGACGGACAAATCTATATAGCAGGAGGAGTTGAAAACATGACCCGCGCACCCCTCGTGCTTTCAAAGGGACAAGTTCCCTTCTCGGGCCAGGCTGAAATATACGACACCAGCCTGGGCTGGCGCTTCGTGAATCCTAAAATGAAGGAACTATATGGCACACATTCTATGGGAGAGACAGCCGAAAACCTGGCCGGAATGTTCAAAATCAGCCGCACCGACCAGGATACATTCGCATACTGTTCACAGATGAAAGCCGCAAAGGCCCGGGCGTCGGGACGCTTTGCAAAGGAAATTATTCCCGTTGAAGTAACTCCCCCGAAGGGTCAGTCTGCTGTATTTAATGAGGACGAATTTATAAAACCGAATACCACACCGGATATCCTCTCAAAGCTAAGGCCCGCTTTCAGAAAGGACGGCAATGGTACGGTTACAGCCGGCAACTCTTCAGGCATCAACGACGGGGCATGCGCACTGCTGCTTGCCTCCGAAGATGCCATTAAAGATTATTCCCTAAAACCCCGGGCTCGCATGGTCGCCTCTGCAGTAGTTGGCGTGGAACCCGGTATAATGGGAATAGGTCCCGTGGATGCTACAAAGAAGGTGCTTCAAAAGAGCGGACTGGAACTTAAGGACATTTCAGTAATAGAACTAAACGAGGCCTTTGCGGCCCAGAGCCTTGCATGCATCAGGCAGCTCGAGCTGGAGGACAATGACCCAAGAATAAATCCGAATGGCGGTGCAATTGCCCTTGGGCATCCGCTTGGAATGTCAGGGGCACGCCTCATCACAACGGCAATGTATGAGCTGGAAACAAGAAAGGCACAATATGCCCTCTGCACAATGTGCGTAGGCGTGGGCCAGGGCATGGCCGTCATAATTGAAAACAGCAATCGCTGAAGGATTAAAATATGCACAATATATTCGAATTTAACGGCTACAGGCCTGTAATTCACGAGAGCGCTTTTATACATCCTAATGCCACTGTAACCGGTAACGTAATAATAGGAAAAGACGTCTACGTTGGTCCCGGCGCCGCAATACGCGGTGACTGGGGCGAAATAATCATTGAGAATGGGTGTAACGTGCAGGAAAACTGCATAGTGCATATGTTTCCCGGCGTAACGGTCACTCTTTATGAAAGCGCACACATTGGCCACGGCGCAATTATCCACGGCGCTAACATAGGCCGCAACAGCCTTGTTGGCATGAACGCCGTTATTATGGATAACGCAGAGATTGGCAGTGAATGCATCATCGGGGCTTTGACATTCGTTCCTGCTGAAATGAAAATACCCGACAGGAAAGTAGTGGTCGGTAATCCGGCCAGGATCATCAAGGATGTCAGTGAAAAGATGCTCAGTTGGAAAACTGAAGGAACAAAAATTTACCAGGCACTCCCTGGGCAGCTTTACGACACGCTTAAACCATGCGAGCCTTTGCGTGAAGTACCCGGGGAAAGGCACAAGCAAAAGGAGTTTTATGGCACCTGGGCCGGAAAAAGAAAAGAGTAAGGAGATTTACACAAATGAGACTAGAAAGCTATGCAATGGGCAAGTGGCACAAGGGAAACAGAAAAGAAAGGGATCTGTTTGATTCCACAACCGGAGAGGTAGTAGCCGAGATTTCATCGGAGGGACTGGATTTTAAGGCCATGCTTGAATACGCAAGAAACGTCGGGGGTCCCAGGCTGCGCAGAATGACATTCCATGAACGCGCGGCAATGTTAAAGCAGATGGCTCAGCACCTGATGGAACATAAAGATGAGCTCTATAAGATATCACTGGCAACAGGAGCCACAAAATCCGATTCATGGATTGATATCGAGGGAGGCATAGGAACTTTTTTCACCTACGCCGGCAAGGCAAAACGGGAACTCCCTAATACCACATTTATGGTGGAAGGCGAAGCAGAGGCACTCTCAAAAAACGGGACCTTTATAGGGAGGCATATACTGGTTCCCCTTGAAGGCGTGGCAATACACATAAACGCCTATAATTTTCCATGCTGGGGGATGCTTGAAAAACTCGCGCCCGCATTTTTAGCCGGCATGCCGGCAGTTGTTAAACCTGCTCCTGAGGGCGCATTCCTCACTGAAAGAATGGTAAAGCTGATGATCGAATCCCATATACTGCCCGAAGGCATTCTGCAGCTTATTATTGGGGATCCGGGCGACCTGTTCAACTATCTTACCTGCCAGGATGTCGTGATGTTTACGGGCTCGGCATCAACCGGCAGGAAGCTTAAAACACACCCGGTGGTCGTTGAAAATTCCGTGCGTTTTAACATGGAGGCCGATTCACTAAACTGCTCCATACTTGCACCCGACGCCACTCCCGATACGCCTGAGTTTGAGCTTTTCATAAGGGAGGTAATAAGGGAAATGACAGTTAAGGCGGGACAAAAATGCACAGCAATCCGCAGGTCCCTGGTACCGCACAACAGGACGGCTGAGGTGGTGAAAATACTTAAGAAAAGACTCTCCGAGATCAAAATTGGCAACCCTGCCATGGAAGACGTAAAGATGGGACCGCTTATAAGCAAGGAGCAGGTAAAAGAGGTTAAACAGCGTATTTTTGAACTCAGCAATGTCGCAGAAATTGTCTACGGCTATTCGGATGAATTTGAAATTTCCGGAGCCGATAAACAGAAAGGGGCTTTCCTGCAGCCGGTGCTCTTATACTGCAGCGACCCGGAAGGCTGCCTGGAGCCTCATAACATTGAGGCCTTCGGCCCGGTCAATACCGTAATGCCCTACACTGATATAAAAGAAGCCATAAAAATTTCGAACATGGGAAACGGCAGTCTTGTTGCCTCCCTGTTTACAACCGACGATGAAACGGCAAAACAGGTAGCACTAGGCATTGCACCCTATCATGGCAGAATCATGATAGTTAACCGCAACTGCGCTAAAGAATCCACGGGACACGGTTCACCCTTGCCGCACCTCATACACGGGGGGCCGGGAAGAGCCGGAGGAGGTGAAGAGCTGGGTGGGATCCTGGCCGTCAAGCATTACATGCAGAGGACTGCCCTTCAGGGTTCACCCGATACACTGACGCACATTACCGGACTTTGGATGAAGGGAGCAAAGCAGACTGAGGACAGGATTCATCCATTCAAAAAATACTTTGAAGAACTATCAATTGGAGAGACACTCGTTACACACCGCCGCACAATAACAGAAACAGATATAGTTAACTTTGCCGGCGTAAGCGGCGACTTCTTCTATGCCCATACAGACGAGATTGCGGCACAGCAATCTTACTTCCATAAACGCGTGGCACACGGATACCTGATCTTAGCCGTTGCCGCGGGACTCTTTGTCAATCCTGCTCCGGGACCCGTAATAGCTAACTATGGACTTGAGAACCTCAGGTTCATTAAACCCGTTGGAGCCGGCGATACGATTTACGTAAAGATTACCTGCAAACAGAAGACTATCAGGGAAATAAAACCAGGTGAAGAGCCCACAGGCGTGGTGGAATGGCACGTAGAGGTTAATAATCAGAATGAAGAGACCGTGGCGGTCTATGACATACTGACCCTTGTAAAACGCAAGCCTGACATTTAGCTTTTTACCTCATGAATTGGGGAAGTATTAAAGACAAAATAAAAATAGCAACGGCCAGGCCGAAAATCACGTATCCGACTTCACTATCAAACTCCAGCAGGCCGGTTACTCCGAGCAGGTAGGTCCAGTCGTGGTTAACACTGCTGCCTCCCAATAGATGCAGCCTGTGCGCCCTTGCATCGGCGGCATAGACGCTGATATTAATCAGATTCTGCCCAAGCCACAATAAAGCAACCTGCACCCCGGTCTTGTAGTAGTTCCTGAAGAAATAAAAAGCAATTATGGACGGCAATATCAGCTGCATTAGTGTGCCGCCCATAACATAGATAAACCTGCCGAAGAGCATAAAAATCAGGTGGCCTCCCTCGTGAATTATGAGGTCGGCATTGTCAATAAACGTATATGATCCCCTGTTCCAAACCCAGTAAACCATTATGGGCAGCATTAATATTGAGGGCAGCCAGTGGATCACTTCATCCCTGAATGAATATGCTCTTTCTTCAGTATGCATATGTTTAATACCTCTCCGGCACGAATTGCTGCTGTATGATTGCCATCTTAAGAATTTTGCTCTTACCCAGTCCGGGCATTTCAACGTGCACCAGATATAACCCGCTCGCTATCTGGAAATTATGGTCATTCAGGAGGTCCCATCTCATGAACTGTGATGGTGTATCCTTGTGTATGGTTTTAACCAGCTGCCCGGCCAGATTAAAAATTCTTATCGTCGCCTTTTGCGGCAG
Source organism: Ignavibacteriales bacterium (assembly GCA_050258815.1). Taxonomy (GTDB): domain Bacteria; phylum Bacteroidota; class Ignavibacteria; order Ignavibacteriales; family SURF-24; genus JAAXKN01. The sequence continues at coordinate 3,966 of JBLMZM010000128.1, read as the reverse complement.
GTGGCTGAAAGTTACAAAGTTATTATTACCATTAATCTTCTCGGCATTCAGGCAGTAGTATGGATTCGGGAATACGTTTATTTTTTCCACATCGGCTGCCGCCCTGTCTTTATTATATTCAGTAGCCGGTGAGCTGAATGTGTAAGCATCTTCTGATGACAACTGGTGATTTACAAAAATTGCAAACTGATCACCATTACTGAAAGATTTCGAGTTTCTGTTGGCCGTTGCGTGGATAAGTATCGGCATTTGGCCTGATAAAAGATCACCCTGCAGATTTTGATCGGGACTTTCCGCATAATCTGTGTCGAAAACAAAGAACCATTCACGCGGGCTGGTTGGACTAGTATTATCAGTCCCGGTTATTGGAGGCCAGTACTTACCGTCCAGCAAACCATTTACTGCATTGTTTTCGAGGTATCCAACTGAAAGTCTTCTAGGATGTATGGGATCCTCAACGTCATAAGCCGCAAACGGGAAGTTCTTTTTGAAGTCCTGGTATGAGTAACCAGAGACCTTTCTGACTATATAATTAGCAAATTCAGGTTTAGCCGGAGATGAATTAGCGCCCCGCAAGTACCTGTAGGCATAGGAAATGTTAGGATCATTAGGATTTGCAACGCCGGAAGTATCTGTTTCTGCAAATTTAATCAGTATATTTTTAAGCTTGTCATAACCAACTGATGAACCAAGCCATGTAATTCCTGCGCCCATTGCACCCTCGAAGCCTTCCAGTCTCAAACCCTGAGCACCATTCCATGTAAATCTGCGGGCACCAGATGGTATATCCCAGCCCCATTTTGATCTGTCATCAGTATTATTCGCGCCATCAGATTTCATACCTGAGGGAGGATTAAAAATCCCGGTCTCGATTCCATCAGCCTGTCTTAATTCCCCATCTTCTGAAATACCAATGCTGTCCAGGACAACCCTGTTAAGTGTAATATCCGTAATCCTGCCATAGACAACACCGTTTTTCACTTTGAAATCCAGCCTGTAATCATGTCCATTGAGAGAATTCGGATCAACTACAATGGGGCTGATCACCCCGTCACCTCTGCCCGAGGTGTGTTTTACTTTCAGTGTATCCCCATAATTTTTACCCAGGAATACTCCCGGATCGTTTTCCTGTGGCATTACGGATATTGTAAGCGGCTGGCTTTCCATGCTTTTGGGATTCATATCCGGGTTAAAATAATATGATGTAACGGCAAAGTAATAAGTCCTGCCATTTATTAGCGGATATTCCGTAAAGGCGTCTTTCTTAATGCTTATATTTCTTTTAATGCCGGAATCTGTGCCAAACTGCCTTACTAAGTGAATAATTGCTCCGGTCTCCGGATCATTTTCTTCCTCCACTATCTCTTTGATGCCGTCAATCTTATCGAAAACGGCAATCCTCTTTGCTTCTGTGATTTTTGAATCCTCTTTTGGAAGCTGATAGACTTTATATCCCTGGAACCTGTAATTGAGTATTGAATTGGATTCAACTGAATCAATATTATTTTCATTACTTCCCCAGTTGAGCACTATCTCATTTTTATATCCTGCAGCCTTTACTGCTGGAGACTTTGGCAGACGGGCACCAGGCATATCCTGTTCAAAGAATTGATGTGCAAGTCCCGTATAATTCTTCAGAACATTTATTGCCTGAAGATTACCGATATCCTTCGTTGCGCCTGCGGCTATCTCGGCCGTTACCACCTCCTGTGTATCTCCGGGAGCAAATGTGAAGGGTCCTGAGCCCATGCCAAAGCGCCTGTCACCTGGAGGCGTTACTGTCTGCATTCCGACAGGCATTCCTTCAATATAGCCGGTACCGGTAACAGGGTCACCCGAAAACAGGAATTTTGTTACACCCCCGCCAAGTGAAGCGGGCAAATGAAGGGGCTTTCCAAAGTTGTCAAGTCCCTGCATATAATAATAAAGCTGCCTGAAATTCCTGTTAAGCATCAGATCTGAGAGATAAGTATTATTGAAAACATAAACAAAGCTCGTAATGGGCAGGTTTTTCATGCCGGGTATTTTTTTGCCGTCATAGAGGGCTGTATCCAGAGCTGAAGCATTTACCCGGGGACCCTGCAACAGTGTAAAACCCACAGAAGGAGGCGTATAACCATAGATATTATCCTTTGTCCTGCTATTATAAACATATTCAAGGTTCAGAAGAGTATCGCATCCCACATAATCATCAACAGCATCTCCTAAATCCGGATCTCCCCATATCATAATGTGCATGCTATCTACTTGTTCACCACCCTTATTGATGAGCTTGTATTTTCTGAAGATCATATTTTTAACAGGACCCGGTTCCTTATATGCCCAGGCAGTAAACTGCATCTCAATACCAATAGGCATCGTACCCGAGAAGGCGAGTGTTTTATCTGCATTCAGGTCATTTACCACGTACCAGATGGTCTGGCCCGCACCCGGCACGCCAGGAATATCGATCTGTGGAGAATATTTTCCGTCCTTATTTATATCCTCATATGGGGCGCCCTGATCGGCTGGCCATTGATTCCAGTCGCTTTCATATTGCTCCCTGATCTGCTCTGCAGTCCCCTCCCTGTCATTTATTTCTTCTATAAGACTTGCAGTCTTATAATCGCTTCTTACCCTGTAAATGCGTGCACTGGAGGCATCCCCGGGCACCCCGCCAGGTCCTATTTTCCCGGGTGTCAGTCCTGACTGAAATATGGAACCATTTCCCCTTAGCTCATTTTTAACGCTGCCAGCCCAGGCAAAGCCTGAGGCATATACGGCATAATTTCCGCTTCCTTTTGGATATTCAAATCCGGAATTGCCATATTCATTCTGGTCATTCATTCCGTCATTCCAGATAGTAGTGGAAATATTATTAATATTCAGCTTTGAATAGGACGCCTGATTACCTGTTTTACCTAGTCTTCTGTTATTATTATCCTCTGATTTTATGCTAACGGATAATAAAGTAAACAGAAAAGCGGATAAAATAATGTTCTGAAATAGTGTTTTCATGTATGTCTCCAGCCGGATAATTTGTACTACCTTGGGAAATTAAAAACGGGTAAAAATCTGATATGCAAGATAAAATAAAAACAACAAAATGGTACTGATTTTTGAATCATTATTTGCTATTCTCAAATTTTCCGGGAATGATCTGTATGAAGAGCCGGGCTGCCCCGGCTGTTAAACTGAAATTGGTGCTCCCTGCAGTGGGGAAATTTAACTGACTCGTTAGTATGAAACTCTGAGGGTCATGTAATTGCCCTGCCTTTTAATATTTGTAACCGAAATATTTGTCCTGGCTGTTTTTTCAACTTTCCCCACCCCGTAGCCCCCTCCCCATGCGCTGCTTGAAGGCCGGGTATCGGGAGTAAACCTGTCGCTTATATGCCCCTTGATTTTTTCATCAGTAAAAAAATCTGACTTCATGCTCTGCAGCCGGGGGAACCTGGAAGGGTCAGCCGGATACCAGCCCCAGGTCATGCCTTTTGTGGATACCTCCCAGAGTGAGCGCCCGCCATCAGGCATAAAATCATAGACCCAGTGATTGTTGCCCATGTTGCGCTGCTTTGCATCATCCAGGTAATCATATTCCCCGTCATTAATCCCGTTCCACCTTTCGGGCCTCTTATAATCCCTCGGGTATTTATCATCCGGTATAGGATTACCGTAGAACCCATTGTAGGGAACCGCCGTTTCCAGATCGATCAGGTCATCCGAGAAGACGTTCAGCCTTTCTGTATTTTCCTTAACGTGCCAGATCAATATCCCCTTATTATACCCACCAGAAGGATATTCATCGTAGTTGGAGAAGTTTTTATCGAACTCCGTGGCATTATGGAATTCCACAAGAAAATATTCATCCCTTTTTGCATAGAAGTTTTCCCTTACCATGATCTTAACTATCCTGTGGAAACCCTGCTTTAGCTGAGTGGAGGATAAAGGATAGTTAACATCGGCCAGCTTAAGCTCACCATACTT
>JBLMZM010000127.1:0-45481 GCA_050258815.1 Ignavibacteriales bacterium | reverse complement strand
GCCTGAGACTGATTATTGATCACCTCTCTTAAGCAGTTCTGTTCAGACCTTTAATCCAATAGGACAGATACACGAAAAGGAACACACTCTGGAGCAATCTGGTGTGTTCCTTTTTTTATTTCCGCAGTTTTATCCTTACTTCCGGTAGACAATCTTCCCATTTATAATTGTTGTATAGATGGAGTTATCTCCGTCAAAGAGAACAATGTCGGCATCTTTTCCCGTTTCAATAGTCCCTTTTCTGTCACTGATACCGAGCAGTACGGCGGGATTTTTTGATACAGTATTAATGGCATCTTCCAGTGAGCATCCCGTATATTCCATATATTTAAGAGCTATATTACCAAGGCTCGTTGTAGATCCGATCAGTGTTCCATCCAGATACTTTGCTGCCCCGCCTTTGGATTCATACTCCCTGCCGTTATAGAGGTAGTTTCCCTCCGGCAATCCCATTCCGTGCATTCCATCAGTGATACAGATTGATCTTTCAGCTCCGATAATGTTATAAATCATATTTACAATTGCAGGATGAAGGTGATGCCCGTCGCTGATTACCTGGGCGGTGATTTCGTCATCTTCAAAAATCGCGGCCAGCGGACCCGGTACCCTGTGGTTAATTGGAGGCATTGCATTGAACAGATGGGTAACGTGATTAATACCGGCTTCAAAGCCTTTCTTAGCTTCTTCATAAGTAGCATCAGAGTGGGCAAAAGAAGCAATGACGTTGTTCCTGACCAGCGTTTTAATAATATCCAGGTTGCCCGGAAGTTCAGGAGCAATGGTCATCATCTTAAGTTTGTGCCCCGTTGCCTGAAAAATTTCTTCAAGCTTTTCAGCTGAGGAATCGTATATGCTTGCCGGATCGAGTCCCCCCTTTTTCTTAACATTAATGAAAGGGCCCTCCAGATGAAATCCTAGTAAAACTGCTCCTCCCATGTCCTTATCCACATATTCCCTTGCCACCTTCAGGTGTTTATTATCTTCCTGGGGTTTTACGACCGTTGTCCCAAGATAAGCAGTCGTTCCCAGGGCAGCCAGTGTTCTGGACATTTTTTCTAAAGATTCTACGCTGCCGTCAAGTATGTCGGCCCCCCCGGCACCCTGAATGTGTACATCAATAAAACCCGGTGCAGTTATCCTGCCATTTGCATTAATTACCTCCGCCTCACTCTCAATATCCTTCTCAATTTTAACAATTGTTTTATCCCTGATCAGAATATCGGTGAAATCATTTTCGATCAGTGAATTATATAATCTGCAATTCTTTATTAATAAGTTTCCCATCAATTTACCTTTAGAATATTAATAGATTAAGTAAAAAACAGCTTCCATAACAGATAATCCCGTAATATAAAATTATCCGGATAAAAAGCTAAGAATGATTAATTGAAAAAATAAGTATTATATTGAAAATAAAGAAATTTTCCGGAGGACGACAGGGAAAGTTGAAAGCAGTAATGTCATAAAGATGGCAAAAATGTCAGCTGAATAATTCGGTAACAGGACGGTATACCCCCTTACCAACGGGTATTAATGTGCTTTTTTTAATCCCGGTATTTTCTTCGGAAAATCCTTCTGCTGCAGGTTTAGCCTTTATTTCACCCGAGTTTTCGAATTCCCTTATTGAAAACACCCTGAGCTGATCTTCTTCATTATTGCGCTTATGCATTTGAACAAAACCCGCGGTCAGCTGTTTCAGCGGGGTGGCAAAGCTTCCTGTAAGTACAAGACTGTGCTTATTTGCTTCCATAATATTAGTGTATACCAGGTCAGAATCCACCACACCAGCAATAGTATTATACTGATCACGCAGGAAATTCTCATTTAATTCCAGGCTCTCACCTTCAGCCCACTCTTCGGGCATATAGCACTTCAGGAATTCGATTGCATTTTCAGGATTCTTCTCAAATGTTTCTGCCAGATACCTGGTGGTATCTTCCCTGCTGCCTAAAAACGACCACACTGAAAGCAGCAAAGGAGTATCCTGCGGCATATTAATATAAATCGGATATTTCTGGGACAAACGCTTAATTCTATCGACCAGAATTCCGCTCAATTTTTCTTCCTCTTCAACTGAGAACAATCTCTCCGCGTCCACAGCAGACTGTATCCACCTTAAGCATTCGAAAGCAAATGACACGGGTTCTGCCTCAAGCAGCAGTGTCCTCATCATAAAGAACCGGTCTCTTGTATTGAAAACATTTTCCAGCAGTTCTTTTATTAAAATAGCCGGATGCGAATAAACTGTGGAGAACGAGAAAAGAGAATCCGGATTTGAAAAACTTCCACCCGACTGACCCAGAGCCTTAATTAACTTTCCGGAGGAAACGGGTGAAAAGGTACGTACACAATCTCTTATCCCTGAGATCACTTTATCAGCTCCAACATCTCTAACAAGCTGTCTTATGATGAATGCAAGTTCATCAATACCCCCCGGTTCAACCAGCATAAGCAGGTTGCCCATCTCTCTTTCAAAGAAATCTTCATCAGGTGATGGGAACTTAAAATATTGTCCAAAATACTGTCTGGAAGCCGCCGGCTTTGCTTCAAGCCAGGGATTCAGAACATTCCGTACCCTGCTGCTATTAAATATCCCACCCATGCCCGGGAAAAGATGCAGTAATACGGAAACGGCTGCGTCTTTTTCGGCTTCATTCAGGCCTTCCAGCCCTTTGCTGACAACAGTTCTGGCCTGGTTTAACTCAAATTCGCTTCTGGCAGATCCCTGAAATTCGACCCCCGTAAAAATTTCCGGGTTTTCTCTGACAGTGTTATATAGTCCAGGATAGAAAAACCTCAGCCCTTCAACCAGCATCAGATCTGCCGCATTGAGATTACTGCCCGGACCGGAAAACGCAAAGGCCAGGCAATTTATATAACGCCTGACTATTCCAATGGTTTTTAGGCAAGCACCGAAGCCTTCATCAAAATCCGCTGCAAACGTCCGCTTCTGCTCATCACTCATTGGAATATTCATTTTATCCAGCAACCCGTTTATATTTTCAGAAACAAACTGCATTAAGGATTTTTTTTCAACAGGAGGTATGCGAACCGGGACCTGTACTATTTTTTGAAGAATTTTACGGCCCGCCTGATATTTTTGCGCTCCCTGCAATCCACCGCCCAGTAAACCCGCTACTGATTGTTCATCCAAAGCCAGTACGTAAACTGAATGAGGGAAATTTGCAGATAATTTAATTATTCTCAGGAATACCTGAATTTCATCCCGGCCCATTTTCTCCAGGTCATCAGCGAGCACTAAAATACGCCGGTCGGCTTTCCTGAAATAGTCATCTATATTATTCCTGATCTGTCCCAGAGCTTCCGTGGGAGACAGTTTCTTGCCCCGGAAATTAGCCTTCACCCCTGTTTTTATTTCAGGAGCCAGTAGATCGGAATAGGCATTAATCAGCTTAATAAGTTTTTTTTCATCAGAATTGGGATATATGCCGGAGTCATAAAGAGCATTAGTCAGCTCAGTAAAGAAACCTTTTATGAGCTGGGTTTTGGTATTGAACCGCAGCAGATCTATTCTAATGGTAATCAGGTGTGAATATTTTCCGGTTTCCTGCTCAATAAGATTCAATAGAGAGGTTTTGCCTTCACCTTCCATTCCATATATCCCCATCACAATGCTGCCTTCGTTCCTGCGCTTGGAAATAGCTGCTGCTATTTTTTTTGCGATGGGATACCTCTCAAACCTGTCCTTAAAAGAATCCCGCAAAGGTGTATCAGGAAAAAACATCCCGGTTCCCTCATTCGGAACATTGCCGTATGCGGAATACAGCAACGCCTTGTCCTCATTTGAATCGTTCTTATTATGTTTCCAGGGTGACTTCAAATTATTTCCGAATGGTAAGAGATGACAAATGGAAAACTACACATTAATTTATTCTGCAAGATAATAATCATAAAAATGTATCACAAATACTTTCCCGGCCTTTTATAATATAATCAGAAAATTATTTTGTCAGATTCCCGGAGAAAAGACTTTAAATTATTATCGTAAAATATGTGGAATTTTAAAGGCAGGAGGAAATCAGCAACCGGGGGAATACTCAGGTAGTGTGAAAATAAACTTACTTCCCTTGCCAGGCTGGCTCTCAACACGTATAGTTCCCGCGTTATTTTCTATCATTTCCTTGCACAAAATTAGTCCCAGTCCCGTTCCGCTTTCGCTTGCAGTACCTTTTGTGGTATGGTGCACGTCAATCCTGAAAAGTTTCTCCAGTTCTTCTTTGGTCATGCCAATCCCCGTATCAGAAACAGTAACTTCGACTGTCCCACGGAGTTTACGGGCAGATATTTCAACTTTGCCTTCTGCATTGGAAAACTTGATGGCATTCACGATTAAGTTCTGGATGACTGAATTTATGGAATTCTGGTCAGCATAAACAAAAACGCCCTTTTCTACTGCGTTTGTAACACATATCTGTTTCCTTACGGCATTGCCCCTCAGGATTCCCAGACAGTTCTCAACAAGTTCCTTAAGATCAATATTCTGTGGGAAGTAATCCATCTTACCGCTTTGTACCATCGCCCACTGTAGCAGGTTGTCTAGCAGTTTATATAAATTCTGTATCGAGTGATATATGTTAGTTGCAAAAAGTTTTCTTTCCTCATCGCTCAGGTCATCATATTCCTTCAGGAGCAGATCCGAAAAGCCCAGTAGGGAATTGAATGGACTTTTAAGATCATGTGAGATTATGGAAAACAATTTATCTTTGTTTGAATTTAATTCCTCAAGCTTTCTGGATGATTCCTTTAGCTTCTCCTCAGCTATTTTCCTTTCAGTAATATCAGTTGCCAGCGCCTGATAGCCTGCCAATTGTTTTTTGCTGTATATGGCACTTGCTCTAACCAGAACAGTTCGTACTTCCCCGTCTCTTCTCATGATATGCAGGTCAAACTGTCTGGAATCATCAGCCTCAACGGATTTTGCAATAACCGGAAGCAGCGCAATGCTGTCTGTATGCACAAATTCGGCAATATTACGTCCAACCAATTCGCTTTTATTTAAGCCGACCAGTTGTTCAAATCCCTGGTTCACCGTTTCAATTAGTCCTGTATTATCAAGTATATAAATTGCATCAGAGGTTTTCTTGAACAATGCTTCATATTGTTTAATAGCCTGATCTGTCAGAAACTCGACATGCTGCTGCTGAAGGATTTCCCAGACAATAATTGCAGCTACTGAGGCTCCAATTAACATTACAAGGCCTGCAATAAATGAAAAATGGCTATCCATTGGCGGCTTCAGGAAATAACCGCCCACGGCAACAAGAGTAAGAATAATGAACATTGCTCTGGATTTTTTTACAATCAGAGGTATAAATGAGGCAAGGAAAAGGACCGCAATGGAGATAACTCCGCCGGCAAAATTAAGAAAATATCCCAGGTAAAATACTGCCAGGTAACGCAGTGACCAGAGGTAATTATCCTGCTCAAATAAATCAGAAAACTCGTCCAGGAGGATCAGTACCAGCATAATAATATAGGTCATTATCGTGGACGAGTTTAATACGTCAGGGCCCTGTATTATGGAAGCCAAAATGGCAGAAATGCTGACAAGCATGAATATTATGCGTGATATCAGAGCATTGGTGCTAAATGCCCTGCCGCTATTGAACAGAACGGTACCTGATGAGGTTCTATAGAAAAGAAAAATCCCAACCAGCCCTAAGATAATAAAGCTAAAGGAAACTGTCCATTTATTGGTGCTCCAGCACAGGTAGACATCCTTTATATCCAGAGAAAGTTTGGTATTGGGATAAAATGTCAGGCTCACACGGCGGATATTATTGTAATCAAAGTGCCCGTCTATTAATGTTCCATTTATCTGATAGTCATTCAGTATAAGAGAATCCAGCATGACACGGCTAAGCTGCCAGCTGCTTTCGGGAGGCGATAATTCAGCATAGAAGTTCTCACCCAGGTCCCGGTTTTTATTAAGAGAGCCATCCATGACGTCCAATAATATACCAGATAAAACCCCGGATTTATACGCGCTGCTCCTCCACTCAATCACCACCTCGGAATTTCTGGGTACCGGTTGGTTGACATGGAAAATAAGTCCTGCATACGTCCCATTGGCGTTATCAGTATTAAAATGCAGATATTTCTGTTTTGTTGAGTCTTCGACTATGTTTGTTGTTGAGGATACCGGACCGCTTATAAAAGATTCGAACGGTGAAAGCTGCGCCCATTTACCCGATGAAAGTTTATCGAAGCTGAAAGGATGAAGTTCATCACGCGAAGGCATAAAAAACAGGGCATAGAATGCGTAAAGCCAGATAATGCCGGTAACCAGCAGCAGGATCATTCTAACGGTAAAAATTCTTTTATTTGCGATCTCGGGATAAATCTTCATGTTGGGCTAACTCTTTATTTCCCGGCATGAATCGGAAATCATATATTCACGATTCAGTTAATTATCTTTCTCATTATCGGTAAATTAATCTGGAAGTTTATTATATTTATTTAGTTTCGTCAATTATTCGGAATTTTCTTCAGTAATACAGTCAATATCTCCCGGGGATAACATTTCTTTCAGCACGCATTTATCACCTAAGAAATTTATTTTATATAGTATTTATATAATTACAAATGGGGATTTCGGAAAAATATTTTTCTTTTTTAATATATTCTTATTTGGATTAACCGTCATCAAATTTGCGGAAGGCAAAGAGCTGCTGTGAAAAATAGTTCTTAGGAAACTTAAGATCTCCAAGACCGAATTTTTGCGGTTTTATGTTTCCCGGGAAATATTCGGTTCCGAATATCCAATCCCAGATTGCAAATTTTGTAGAAAAATTTTTGTTATAGGCTTCAGGCACGCCATCCGAATGGTGCCACCTGTGCATTTCGGGGCCATTAATTATATACTGCAGCGGCCCCGAGTGTACGTCTATGTTGGAATGAATATACATCCCCCATATTGCGCTGAGAGCTCCTTTATAGAGTGCTACAACAGGAGCCGCTCCAAGCAGAACTATAGGAGCAAATTCTATGGTCTGGTTGATCAGAATTTCCAGGGAATGAGACCGTGCGCCGGCCAGCCAGTCAATTGCTTTATTAGAGTGGTGAGCTTCATGTATGCGCCATAAAATCCTGGAACTATGCTGAAGCCGGTGAAACCAGTATATATAAAAATCGTGTATTACCAAAAAAAATATCACCTGTAAATATACAGGCCAGCTGGAAATAAGATGAAGTCGGGAGAGATGTGATGATTCATCGATAAATGAAATTATATAAGATATAATGAATCCCATTACAAAACTTTGCAGGCCATTATAGAAAACAAAATCGTCGAACAAGCCTTCTCTTAATAGTTTTTGGCCTTTGTTGTACGGGAACAGGCGTTCGAGTAAAATTATTACTGCTGCTGAGGCAACAATTACAAGGCTTGTTATTATCTGTGCTTTGCTCAACATTGTCTATACGGCTTTCATTACTTCCTGATTCAGATTTTTCCGGCGCAGTTTTTTCATAGAGCTAAGTTCGCTCATATATACCTTTTTAACTCCGTCACCCATGGATTTTTCAATATCCCTTATATTGCTCACCAGCCGGTATAGTCCCATAATCTCTACCGATGCGGCCTGATCAGTCCCCCATAAAGCGCGATCCAGCGTTATGTGCCTTTCCACAAAAGCCGCCCCCATGGCCACTGCCGCCCAGGTTGGCGCCAGTCCTGTCTCATGCCCGGAGTATCCGATCGGGTTTTCAGGATACAACTTCTTTAGGGTCTGTATCATTCTCAGGTTTAATTCCTCGGGCAGACAAGGATATGAGGAGGTTGAGTGGGCAATCAGCAGGTCATGCCGTCCTGCTGCCTTTACGGCTTCTGTAATTTCTTCCATGGTTGACATCCCTGTCGATAAAATCAAAGGTTTTCCGGTGGATCTCATTTTCAGCAATAATTCAGTATCAGTAAGCATTGCTGAGGCACACTTATGGAGGGGAGGATCAAATTGGTCAATAAAATCCACGGATTCCTCATCCCAGCACGAAGCAAACCAGTGTATATTCTTCTCTCTGCAATAACGGTCGATCTCAATGTACTGCTCTTTACTGAACTCGATTTTGTGGCGATACTCCATATAGGTAATCCTTCCCCATGGGGTATCACGTTCTATATCCCACTGATCTTTAGGTACGCAGATCTCAGGAGTTCTTTTCTGAAATTTCACTGCATCACAGCCTGCAAAGGCTGCACCATCGATCATTCTTTTTGCAATTTCCAGGGAGCCATTATGATTTATTCCTATTTCGGCAATTATATAAACCGGTTCGCCGGGACCTATGTATTTATTGCCCACCTTTACCCTTATTTCCTCTTCCATTCTTTGCCCTCTTGTTGTTTTTATGCGTTTCGGGTCTCTTATTATTTTTACTGTTTCTATTTAGCCTCGGTCTGTGCAAAAATTATCAGTTCCACGAATTCTCTGAATGCTCCACCACCGCCCTTGCTTGAGCAAATATAATCTGCTGTTTTCTTTACGAAACTTACCGCATCTGCCGGACAGGCCGATAGCCCCACCCTTTCGATTATCTCCAGATCGTTTGTATCATCACCGATATATGCCACTTCCGAGGCTTCAAGATTTTTGGCAATCAGGATCTTATCTAATTGAGCAGCTTTATCTTTACAATGGAGGTATAACTCCGTAATATTAAGTTTTTCCGCCCTCCTTTTAACGGGTTCGGAATTTTCGCCGGTTATTATCCCGGTTTCAATGCCCGTAAGAAGCTTAAGCCTTTCGACCCCCATTCCATCTCTTATTGAGAACCTCTTCAGCATCTCACCATTTTCGCCATAATAAACTCCCGTATCCGTGAGTACGCCATCGCTGTCGGTCAAAACAAATTTTATTTTCCTTGCCCTTTCAATGAGCTCTTTCCTTGTGAGTCCGCGTCTTTTAACTTTATCTACCATGTTGTCCACCCTCCGTCTACTACCAGGTTGGCCCCGGTCATGTAAGATGAAGCATCACTGGCCAGGAAGACAATTGCCCCCCTGTAGTCACTTGATTCGGCCATCCTGCCAAGAGGCGTCCTTCTTGAATAGTTTTCGATAAAATATTCAGCCTGTGAATTTCTTACTCCTCCCGGAGACAGGGAGTTCACTCTCACTCCTGCACGTCCCCAATAAGCAGCCAGATATCTTGTAAAGGAAATTACGCCCCCTTTTGCCGCTGAATAGGCCGGAGGCTTATAGAAATCCTGTGAGCCGTCAGCCCTTCGGTATATTGATTGATCGGGAGCCACCATTCCGTAAGTAGATGCAATATTGATGATGCTGCCTTTCTTCTGTTTTACCATCTGACGGCCAAGTATCTGGGAACATAAAAATACGCCGGTTAGATTAACATCTATGGACTTGCGCCACATTTCGAGAGGATAATTTTCAAATTGGGACTGTTCAGCTGCCAGAACCGGGTTTTCAAACATGTCATTAATGGCTGCGTTATTTATCAGTATGTCAATTTGGCCATACTCACTCAAGATTAATTCCTTCAGTCTGACCACAGAATCAGGATCAGTAACATCAAGGCATGAGCCAAGGGACTTTCCAGGCAAAGTCTCTGAAAATCTGCGGCTTTCCATTTCATTCAGATCACACACAATTACACAGGCCCCAGCCTCTGAAAGAGCATAGCAATGCTCCTTTCCAAGAAGCCCTAAAGCCCCTGTAACAACTGCCACCTTATTATTTAGGGAAAAATCATCCACCTTTCACCTTATGGTAAATGTACTATGTTTTGGTTTTGTATTAAAATTGCCGGTTTTACGGAATACAGGTTCCACCGCTTCCCCTTTCAGATATCCCTTTATGTTATTTTCCTCCGCTGCCCTTTGCAGTATTTGCAATACTTCTCTATATGCCTTAAGTGTATATTCCACGTCTTCGTCCGTATGTGAGAATGATATATTATGAAAGCCGCCCCAGAGTATACCCCTTTTTATCAGCTCCTGCTGAACCAATGATTTCATTTCAAGAGGATTTCCCGCTGAGGCATCAAAGGTCAGTATAGTCCGGCAATTATACCCCATACATTTTGTGTACTTCATACCGAATTCTTCTGCAATGCTGTTGTAACCCGCTTTTATCCGGCCTCCCTGCCTGTCCAGATAAGCCGGCACATTCTTCTCTTCCAGTACCTTAACCGTTGCTTTAACCGCTGCGAGTGAAAGGGCCTCTCCCCCGAAAGTCGTATAAAAGAAAACGTCTTTTTCGAACAGACTCATAATATCCTTCCTTCCCGTAAGTATGGAAATTGGCATTCCATTTGCCACGGCTTTTGAATAGCACGCAAGGTCGGCTCTGATTTTAAAATATTCCTGTGCTCCCCCAAGCGCAAGCCTGAATCCGGTCCACATTTCATCAAATATTAGCAGGCTCCCGTTTGCACGGCATATATCATAGAGTTTCTGCAGGAAGTTATCCCTTGGTGCTTCAAAGACTACAGGCTCAAGGATTACACAGGCTACATCATCATCCATGGAATCAATTACAGACTGAATGTCATTGTAATTAAAAGTATAAGTCAGATCTTTCACTTCCTGCGGGATTCCCCTGCTTCTGTCGGTCGTCGCAATATACCAGTCGTGCCATCCGTGATATCCGCAACACAATACTTTATTTCTGCCCGTAAAGGCTCTTGCGACCCTTATGGCGGCACTTGTAACGTCAGCCCCGCTCTTGCTGTAACGGATGGATTCGGCATTCGGGATTATCCTGTGCAGCATTTGCGCGACTTCAACCTCCAGCGGGTGCATCAGTGAGAATGTTATTCCATCTTTAAGCTGTTCAATAATGGCATTATCCACCTCCGGATAAGCATATCCAAGCGAGAGGGGTCCGATTCCCATGTTAAAATCTATATACTCGTTTCCGTCCACATCCCATACGTGTGCCCCCTTGCCTTTTTTCAGGTATTTTGGCGCGATACCCTTTATATATTGCCCCGGACCCTTTGCCAGGGTTTGAGTTACCGAAGGGATCAGACCCAAGGCTTCTTTGTACAGTTTGTCCGACATGGAAATATCCGGATACGAGGGATTGGAATCTATTCTGTTTGCCATTATCTTACTCCCGGTTTTATTTCTAAAATATCAAAATGATTTTCGGGGTCTGTGGTTCCGGTTACAGCCGGTTTCAATTTTTCCATTATCCTTCCTGCAATCTTCTTCCCTGTAAAACCTTCGAATTCCAGTAAATCATGCATAAGTACGGGCTTGAACCATCTGTTCTCAAGTGCAATAGGCAGCACAGTCTTCATGAGCTGGTTCTTCACCATTATTTCACAGACTATGGAGTATAGCCCTCCGGTAATAAAATGATCTTCCAGTGTCACAAGCATTGTGGTTTCTTTTACAGCTTTTATGATCATATCCTCATCCACAGGCTTCAGCGTACGAAGATTTATTAGTCGCACAGAATGCCCATTTTCTTCCAGAATTTTTGCAGCTTCAAATGCCTGATTGAACAATATTCCATAAACAAGTATTGCAATCTCTGATCCATCTGCAATCAGCTCAGCTTTTCCTATGGTAAATTCAGGCGAGTGTTCTGCGACCGGCTTCTGATTGGTGTATCTTATATAAAAAGGCGACGGGTGTTCAATGATTTTTCTTAGGCAGATCAGTAGATCTTCTTCATCAGCAGGACAGAAAATATTTACGGATGGGATTCCTCTCATTAGTGAAATATCCTCAATGGCCTGGTGCGTCGGTCCGTTTGCCTCTGAAAGGAATCCCGCCACACCTCCAACCAGTTTTACGGGCAAATTACCTATTCCTATATCACTCCTGATGAATTCGAATGCTCTTAAGGTAAGGAATGTTGCCAGGGCATGCACAATAGGGATGCGTCCCCGGAGGGCCAGGCCGGCTGCAGCACCAATCAATGCCTGCTCAGTTATTCCGGTATCAATGAATCTATCTCCCAGTGCTTCCGGAAGGTTTCTTATTGCAGCGCGGTTTTCTGCAGTCATAATGACAATGCGCTCATCATCCTGAACCAGCCGTTTTAGAAACTCTTCATAGTTCATAGAATTTCTTCTTATTATTGAATTATTTCAACATTTTTCCATGCAAATTATTAATAGCCGGCTACCTTACCATCTGTGTCTCAGAGGTAAGTTCTGCTTTACCATTCCCGTGCAATTCTTCAAGCAATAACTCCACCTCTTCAGCCGTAAAATTACAGAACCACCTGTCGGCCCTCTCTTCAATGCTGGGCAGGCCTTTTCCCCTTTTTGTATCAGCAATAACGGCCTGGGGTTTTGATTCTTCGCGCAGGTCCTTAAAACAGTCATCCATCTGGCTGAAATCGTGACCATCTATTAAACGTACTGAAAAACCAAACGACTCAAATTTTTCCTTCAGCGGCTCTAACGGGATCAACTCTTCTGTCCGAATATTGGCCTGGAAATGATTCCTGTCTACAATAACGATGAGGTTATTCAGTTTATATGCATTTGCCACCAGGCAGGCTTCCCAGTTTGAGCCTTCGTTTAATTCCCCATCACCCGTTATGGTTATAATTTTATTTGCCTGTTTCCTAATCTTACAGTCCAGTGCAACTCCTACTGAAACCGGGAGCAGGTGACCCAAAGATCCCGAATGAAATTCAACTCCCGGTATATTCCTGTTAGGATGCCAGTAGATATGATCATTTGTTTTAAGGTGGTTCTGAAGCCGTTCTTTCTCCATTAAACCAATTTCCACAAATGTACCGTAGAGTGCGGGGACATCATGCCCTTTGGATAAGAAGAGATAATCCCTGCTTTCATCGTGCAGATTATCTTTGTTAATATTCAGTAATTCCGAATAAAGATATACAAGAAGATCTGCACACGAGAGTGAAGCACCAATAAAGCATCCGCCTCCGGTTGACATTTTAATTATGTGTTCTCTGACCCTCAGTGCTCTTAATTTAAGCTGCTCCAGTTTACCGGATTCCATACTGGTCCTTCGTATTATTTTCAGTATTAAGGTTTCTGGTCATTTCAGGACTGATAGTCCTTAGCTCCCTGATATGATGCCGGTACCAGTTGACGCCGGCATATTTCTGATTTATCGATTTTATCCTGGGATAAATCTCCAGCAGATTTAATACATCATCCAGATGAAACTGAGGATTTAAATTGTATAGTTCATTATATACAGCGCTGACAAATTCATAATCCTCTCTGTAGTCGAGTGTCCACCTGTGCTCCATCGAATAGTCAAGCCCTCTTTCCCAGCTTACATTGCCAAGCCTGAATCTCTCAGGATTTTCCCAGATAAAAGGAGTGGTGTGCTCCCTCTCAAAATCCCTTGCAGCCTCCTTCCAGGCAATTTCCAGAATCGGGACCGGAATTATTTCCACGTCATTTCCATCGGGGTATGTGGCCGGATGAAGGTTGCTTACATAATCGTATTTATCCTTATTATCCAAATAAAAACTTATAACCCTGTCAATGACCGCCGGATCGATAAGAGGGCAGTCTGAGGGAATTTTAATTATTACCTCTGCCCCGAATCTTAATCCTGCCTTAAGATGCCTGTCCAGCAGATCGAATTTATCCCCCCTGTGGAAGTCAATATTTTCTTTCGTACAGATATCTGCAATCAGGTCATCCTCAGAATTTACCGTCGTAGCAACAACAACATTTCCAGACAGCCTTGCGGCCCTTACCCGCTCTACCATCCTTTCCAGGACAGTTTTGCCTGCCAGCGGAAGGAGTACCTTGCCAGGCAGACGCGATGAAGATACTCTTGCCTGTATTACGGTTACAATTCTGATAGCTAACCTCATTCTCTGTTGTTTTTATACATACAATCAGCTGAAATGTCATTCATCCATCTGATAAGGTTTAAGTCTCAGGCTTTGCAATATTTCTGCACGCATCAGCTCAAGGACTTTTTTATCCTTCTCCTTCAAAACCAGCGCGGCAACAGCCGCAATATTTCCGGCTGAGGCTCCTCCGTTCTGCAGCGGCATCAGCTCCTTCAGGCGTTCAGCATTTATATCGCAATAAATTTCCTTATTCAGGGCCAAAGCGACATAAACCACAGAGGAATATCTGGTTATAAAAGTATCACAATTAGCTACCATATGATTGGTGTTACCTGAAAAGTAAACCAGCGCTCCGGGAGCATACTTATTTATTTCTTTTTCCGCTCTTTTAAAGTTTTCATTCGGGTGAAGCTTAAATATCAGTTTTCTCCCATCAGCAATTCTGCAGGCATGTTTAATAAACTTCGCCCTGTTCTCGTAATGAAATGTTTCGCGCATGTCAGAAGTGGCAACGAGCACATGATTTTTATGTGGGAAGTCATTAGTGAGATATTGCTGCGTGTTGTCGAAGTTAGGAATGCCGGTTACGACCACTTTTTCGGGTTTCACACCCTTGGCAATAAACAGGTTCCTGTAGCCTTCTGAGGCTACACAAAAATAGTCATAACTGTCCGATAGTCCGGTAGCCGATGTACTGGCCAGAAACCTGGGCAGTTTCAGCCATTTAACCATATAATAAATGAGGTTCTCGGGATCCGTCATGCCTTCCTGCACCAGTATCAGCTTTTTATGCCTTATATTCCCTGGGATTATCAGGTCAACACAGGTAAATACCAGATCATACTCATTTCCATCCCCCCTGTAATCAATGGTTAATCCCTGTTCCCTGAGATATGCTTCCGTATCCGCCCTGAATTTGCCGCCAAGTATAGTAAAGTTAAGCAGGCCGGCTTCAGCCAGAAATCTTACTAATCCATCGGCGTAATAAGGCGTAAAATAATGCTCATAACCGGTAAGTTGTCTGGATATTTCATGCATCATTGAAGTCTGGTTCAAAGATCCGCAGATAAATAATATTTTTCCTGAAGATATCATCTGATTTGATAACTGCTGATAATTATTTACTTACCGGTCAACATTTGCCCGGCTTTAACTAGTAAGCATGCCGGTAGTGGCACCGGATAGTTTATCACCTGCTTAATTTTAAGGTAATTTGCAATTCTAATAAAATCAATGTTTTTATTTGAACTCAGAATCCGGGAGAACAGTTTACCGGACAGTTGGGATCTTCAGTTCTCTGTTCCCACACTTATTCAATCCACATTGCTGTTTCAGGATCAATACAAATGGCCCCGGGAAAAATATAAGACATTGTTGTATTGGATTATTGAATTTTATTACTTTTCTGAATAGATTGAATTCAAAATAGGAGTCATGCAATGAATATCCGTTTCAGTCTCCTGGATGAGCTATTCAGCGATAAAAGATTTACTATTCCTTTCTATGGATTGTTGGCAGCATCTGCAGTACTGGTTTATAAAGTTGCTTTTTCAAAGAAGACACAGGACAAAAGCAGCAATCCGGATAGTGAAGTTTCGCCTGATATTATGGCTTTGCGGGCTGAACCGGCGCCCGAAGTTGAAGAATTAACCGCAGGTATTGAGGAGGTTTTAGCCGAATCGCAGGATGAAGAATTTGCCGGTGCTCAGTGCAAGGCTATTACGAAGAAGGGCACAAGATGTAAAAATAAGGCCGATGAGTCGGGCTATTGCCGCCAGCACAAACCCGCCTGAATTTCCGGCATAACAAAAATATACCTCCCGGTCTTATAAGAGGATTAGAAACTGCGGCAATTGAACACTGCGGCAGTTTCTACTATTCTTTTAGTTAAAAGGGATGTTCGAACGAGAGATAGAAAAAAACATCCATATGCGAACCCTCACTGCTGATTGTTATGGGGGTACAGAACCCTGGGACTATCTGCAATTCGTTAATATTAATTGCGAACCGCAGCCCCGGATTAATTATTGAAACGTGACTGAACTCAATCTGGCCGAATTCCAGATCATAATTGTAATTAAACTCCCCGTTTATATTATTCAGATATTCCAGCATTAAATTAAAGTTGCTGCTCAACAGCCAGATCAGGCTTCCGCCCCAGAAATAAGAGGGTTTTAACCTGACTATTGTTTTGTCTTCAGGACCATTGTAAGACACAAAACCCGCAGTCATTCCTGCATTCAGGTGTGCGACAAAATAATTTGACAGCCTTTTGCTGAATGGGAGATTTAACTGCAGGCCATAGTTTCCGCTGCCAAGTCCCTTTGATGTGCTCCCGGTTGGCAGTATAAAGGATAATCTTGGTGCAGCAGCCATCCAATCATCGTGCCCCAGTAGTTGGTAACGGTAGTTCAGCATAATATCTCCAATTCCATTGGCCTTTGTTGACTTTATATAGGTATAGGGAATTGTATAGCTTAACTGATGAAGCTGCCCTCCTGCGGGCCATTCCTGTGTAAAAGTGTAGAAATATGCCTCATCAGGCTTGCGCGTATACATTAGCGTGGATATATGCTGCACTACCCTTTCTTCCTGGTTATAAGCTTCTTCAATCAAAAACGAATTATCTTCAATAGCCGGCGAAAATCCTTCCTTTTCAGGTACCGCTTTACTACTGTCTGTTACGTTCTGGGCTTCTACAGAACTTAAACCAAACAGGCTAAAACAAACCAAAACCGCTGTAAATATTTTATTCACTTGAAAAATCCTCTTTTTTTGTAAAAATTTTAATATATACTATAAGATATTAAGTCAGTCTTTCTCTGCCTATTATCGTAAAGTAAAAACATAATTTAATACCACAGTAAACATAACCGGAAGTAATAATTTTTTTAAGTCATCCTTATAGTTTATCTTTGTACTTATGTTTTACAGGTTTTCATAAACTTCCTCTCAGGAAATAAAATGTTTATAAAAGATTATAATAAAACAGCTTTAATTTACAATGATAAAGAGATCAGCTATAACGAATTAATGCATAATGTCGGCGCTTTTGCCGCAGCCCTGAACATCAACCCAGGCGACAGGGTTGCGATTTTTTCGGAGAACAGGCCTGAATGGATTTATGCATTCTTTGCGGTGTGGAATAAGAGGGGTATCAACGTAACTGTTGACTTTCTGTCCACGGCTGATGAAGTTTCCTATATACTCAACGACTGCAAACCCGCGGCAGTTTTCTCTTCCCTGAATAATCAGCCCGTTTTAAATAAAGCCCTGGAATCGGTAGTAGATGCACCACTGGTTTACCTTTTTGAAAATTTTAAGCCGGGAAGACCTGCAATGCCCGAAGATCCTGAGGCCAGGGATAAGGATGAGACCGCTCTTATTATCTATACCTCAGGAACTACCGGCAGCCCTAAAGGGGTAATGCTGTCTTATGACAACTTATACTCCAACGTAGAATGCATAACAGGAAAAAATATCATCGGCTACAACGACCGCATGATTGCGATTTTGCCTTTCCATCACGCATTCCCGCTTCAGGGGACAATTCTCATGCCCCTCTATGCAGGCGGTACGGTCATAATTCCGGATCAGATCTCCTCGGATGCAATAATTAAAACCCTTCAGAAATACGATATAACTATTATACTGGGAGTACCCAGGCTTTTTAATCTTTTCCACGCCGGCATTGTTTCAAAGATAAACTCAAACAAGGTTGCCCGGCTGCTCCTAAAAATCTCAAGAACAGCCAACAGCTATTCTGTGGGCAAAGTGATTTTTAAGAAGGTACAGAATACTTTTGGCGGGCACATTAATTACTTTATTTCCGGTGGAGCCAAGCTGGATCCTGTTGTTGCAAGAGACTTCAAGGCCCTGGGTTTTAAGATACTTGAAGGTTACGGCATGACTGAAATGTCGCCGCTCATTTCTTTCAACCCTCCTGAAAAGATCAAGATAGGATCTGCAGGCAAGGCATTCGAAGACGTTACTCTCAAAGTAGTAGATGAGGAGATTATAGTTACCGGGCGCAACGTAATGAAGGGTTATTATAATAAGCCGGAAGAAACCCGGGAAATACTCAAGGATGGCTGGATTTATACGGGGGATTACGGATATGTGGATAAAGAAGGTTATATCTTCATTACAGGAAGGAAAAAAGAAATTATAGTCCTCCCCAACGGTAAAAACCTTAACCCCGAAGAAATTGAGAATAAGATACTTGCAACAAACCCGATAATCAAGGAGATTGGGGTATTCCAAAAGGATGATCAGCTATTCGCCGTAATCTATCCCGATTTCACCCTGATGCAAAAGGAAAATATAGTAAACATTCAGGAAACAATTAAGTGGAACGTTATTGATAAATATAACCTGTCTGTTGCATCATACAAGAAGATTTTCAATTTTACAATTGTCCATAACGAGCTCCCAAGAACCCGCCTCGGAAAAATTAAACGTTTTTCTTTGTCACAACTGCTGCAGAAGGAACAAAAAGAAAGAACAACAATAGACATTCCCGACTACCAGGAATACAAGCTTCTTGAGGAATACCTGAGAGGAGTAGTAAAAAAAGAGGTGCTTCCCGACGCACACGTTGAGCTTGACCTGGGGCTGGATTCTCTTGACAAAGTTGAACTGCAGGTGCAAATCGAGAAAACTTTCGGAATTTCTATGTCGAATGAGGACCTGTCGGTTCATTCAACCGTACGAAAGCTTGCCGACTATATTAAGAATAAGAAGACCAAGATTGAAACTGAGGTGATGCACTGGGGGAAAGTTCTTAAAGAGGATATAGATTTTGAGATCCCCCGCAGTACGTATATGCTGAAGATACTGAAGGTTCTCTTTAAACCCCTGTTCAAGTTTTACATCAGAATTGAAGGTGAGGGAATTGAAAATATTCCTCAGACACCGGTTATTATTGCCCCTAACCATCAGAGCTTTCTGGATGGTCTATTGATTGCAAACGTACTCAAGAATAAGACACTTGACAAAACTTATTTCTTTGCAAAAGAAAAAAATATTAAGTCCTCCTTTACCCGCTTTTTTGCGCGCAACAGCAACATACTTATCCTGAATATAAACAAGGACCTAAAGCTTACGCTGCAGAAAATTGCCACCATTCTGAAAAAGGGAAACAATATGGTCATCTTCCCCGAGGGTGCAAGAAGCAGGGACGGGAACCTTATGGACTTCAAGAAATCCTTTGCAATTATCAGTAAAGAACTAAATGTACCTGTAGTGCCCGTGGTCATTGACGGAGCTTACGAAAAATTCTCAATCGGGAGCAAATTCCCCAAACCGGGCAAAATCAGGTTGAAATTTCTTAAGCCTATTTATCCAGGCGACATGGATTACGACTCAATAACTGCCATGGCACAGGAGAATATCCATAACCAGGCTCTTAAAATGAAGAGTTATCAGAAAGTAGTATGATCCGTGACGAATTTCTGGAACTGCTGAAGGAAAAGACAAGAGCATTTATCAGGGCCCATAGAGCTGAGAATCCGGATACTTTTGCGCTCAAATATGGTTCTGATAAATCGCTCCCAATAAGAGCTGTAGCAGAACAGATCCGGTGCATTAAAAAAGCCGGGATTAAACTGCCTGCTCTTTCACGGAAAGAACTGATCTATGAAAAAACAGCGCTTGAACAGTCATCTTCGGAATTGACGGCAGAATTCAAATCCACGCTGATAAGGGGTAAAAGACTCATTGACATGACCGGTGGACTCGGAATTGACGTGCTGTACTTTTCTGATAACTTTGAAGAGATTATTTACTGCGACCAGAATGTACTTCTTACTGAAATCTTTGAATATAATCTGGCGCAGACCGGAAAAAGAAACATTTCCATAAGAACCGGCGACAGTTTAGAAATTCTAGGGTCCTTCCCCGCAGATTATTTCGACTGGATTTATGCCGACCCTGCCAGAAGGAACTCCCAGCAGAGGTTTATCGGCCTGCAGAACTGCTCACCAAACGTAATTGAGCATATTTCTCTCATGTTTCAGAAAACCAGGAATATTCTCATAAAGGTTTCACCGGCTATAGAAATTGAAGAGGTAAAAAAACAACTGCCTTTTATAACAGATTTTATTGTTGTTTCAGTTGATAATGAATGCAGGGAAATTCTGCTCATTCTGCAGAAAGGCTCTGCCGCTGCGCAGCCACTTGTTAAGGCAGTCCTGATTGATTCACATACCGGCCAACACAGAACCTTTGCTGGCCAAAATTCCGTTAAGCAGATAAGTAATATTTCGCCAGGTGTACTCAACTATTTCTATGAACCTGATGCTGCAATAATTAAATCCAGGCTATCTAAGCAAATAGCCGTTGATTATTCGCTCCTGTTTGTGAATAAATCCGTCGATTATCTTACAGCAGATGAGCTGCACATTGATTTTCCCGGACGCGTATTTTCTGTCAGGAAAGCTCTGATATATAACAAAAAAAGACTCAAGGCATATCTGAATAATAACAATGTAGTTTCGGCAAATATTGCCAGACGGGATTTCCCCGATCCGCCCGAGAAGCTCAGACATATGTTGAATCTGAAGGATGGCGGGACTGACTACTTATTCTTCACAAAGGATTCCGGGGGATCACTGATAGTAATTCACGCAGTTAAGGCAAACATAAATAATTCCGGAGGCTCTATTGATCCCTGTTAAAATTACTCAAAAGCTAAGCATAAAGAAGGCAGAAGCAGCAGATACTGCGCTCGTTCTATCATTTATTAAACAGCTTGCTGAATATGAACGCATGCTGAATGAGGTTGAGGCGACAGAGGAATTACTGGAAGAAACCCTCTTTGGTGATCGCCCATCGGCCGAGGTACTTATTGCATACTATGAAGACCAGCCTGCCGGCATTGCCATATATTTCTATAATTTTTCCACCTTTGTCGGCCGGCCGGGATTATATCTTGAGGATCTTTTCGTTAAACCTGAACTCCGGGGGCTGGGTATTGGGAAACAACTGCTCATCTACCTTGCTAAAATAGCACGGGAAAAGAAGTGCGGAAGATTTGAATGGTCGGTTCTGGACTGGAATGAACCTGCAATTAATTTCTATAAAAGCCTTGGAGCCGTTGCAATGAATGAATGGACAGTATTCAGGTTAGATGGGAAAGGACTGGACAAGCTTGCCGGGCTCTGATTCACTTTACTGCTTATAAAAAAAGGGACGCGCTCTTTGCACGTCCCTTTTTTAATTTATTACTTACCTTTTATCTGACCAGATTTGTAATTTCCTGCAGCAGGCTGTCTGAAGTGGTTATGATCCTGGCGTTTGCCTGGAAGCCTCTCTGAGAAACTATCATTCTGGTGAATTCTTCTGAAAGGTCCACATTTGACTGTTCAAGTGCGCCGGACTGAATTGTCGTAGCAGAGTTTTCACCAGGTTCAGATACTCTTGGGTCTCCGGAGTTTGCAGCTACAGTATACATTCCGTCACCAATGCTCGTAAGACCATTTAGGTTTGCAAATGTAGCAACCATTACCTGAGCAAGAGTTCTTGAAGCACCGTTTGAGAATATACCAACTACTTTACCATACTGATCTATGTTCAGGTTTGTCAACGTTGCCGAAGCAGCACCATTCTGGCTGAGCGCCGATACCTGAGAAGGCAGGTTGGTCTGTGTGATTCCACTCGTTCCTACGCCAAAGTCAAGATTAATATCCTGTACTTCTGCACCGCTGAGAGGCGTAAAAGTAATCTTCGGATAATCAGTTACTGTGCTTCCGCCCTGTGTGATTGACTGGATCGTACCGTCACTTCCGTTAAAGGTAATTATACCGGAGGTTGCACTTGTACCACCTGCACCCGTGATGCTGCCCGAGGTGGTAGGTAATGATACATCCCATTTCCATTTGTTCGTATCCAGGTGAGTATATTTGACCGTCATTGTGTGTGTATTACCGAGTGAATCGAATATTGTTACTGCACCGTTAATTGGCACGGTATCTTCACCACGGTCCAGCTTCGAATCAACCGAAGTAGTATTGGTAGTTGATGTCAGCGAAGAATAGTCGAGTGTAAACTGAGGAACACCGGTTCCCACAGTTGTTGAGGTAGAGCCAGTAATCTTTCCGCTGGAATCAAAAGCAAGAGCCTGCGTACCGGTAATATCAGGAGTCAGGTTAGCACCGCTTGTATCAACGACGTGATAGTTCATCGTCCAGGCGCCGCCGGCATATGTGTACCAGGTTCTTAATTTATACTGGTTTCCATCTGCATCATAAATAGTTTTACCTGTATCTGTCAGAACGCCTGTTCCGGGTTCGCCAGTTGCGGCTCCAGAACCACTACTGTTAAGATTTCCAATTTCCTGTACGATATCTGTCTTCAGTGTTGGTGATGAACTGCTGAGATTTCCGCCCCATTTTGTTTCAGTAGTCTTTACTGCCGGGATTCTCTGGCTTGTGTCAATTTTAATATCTGTTATTGTCGTACCTGAAGGGATTTCACCTGCAGTAGCAAGTTTTCCCTGTACTATTGCGCCATTCTGCGGATTAACCAGATTGCCGTTTGCATCAAAGGTAAAGGCTCCTGCGCGTGAATAATAATTGGCGCCATTACTCTTGAGAATAAATAATCCTGGTCCCTGCAATGCCAGGTCAGTTACGATTCCTGTTCTTTCGAATGTTCCCTGATTCCAGTTTTTATCAATTGAATTGAGCTTTGCGCCCAGACCGATCTGAAAAGAGTTTGTACCGCCGGCCGTAGCCGTTGGATTGGTTCCTGCTTTAACGAACTGGTTAAAAGTATCGCTGAAGGTAACGCGTGAGCCTTTATAGCCTATCGTATTGACGTTAGAAATGTTGTTGCCGATTACGTCCATCATGGACTGGTGATTGCGTAAGCCTGACACGCCCGAGAATAGGGAATTAAGAAGTGACATTTTAACCTCCTAAGGTATTTAGTTTCTGATTCAACGTCAGTCAGTCGGTTGAATCCTGAGCGTCCTCACAAGGTCCCGCTCTTTGTTTATTATTTAATTTTTATTTTGTTTTATTTCTTATTGAGCAAATACCACACTGTCTATATTGGTAAATATGTTGTCATTACCATCACCCAGCTGCATTGCCGTTATTACGGTTTTATTTGGCACATTTACTATGAAAGCCGTTTTATCCATCATAACCAGGGAATCCTTAGCGCCCTTAAGTTCTGCCCGTTCAACGGCATCCTGTAATTTGTTCAGCTCCGAATCGCTAAGCTGAATGTTACGTGCTTCCAGTCGCTTGGATGCATGACTGGAGAATTTGATTTTATCAAGTTCCTCTTTGAAGATAGAATCGAAACCCGCAGAATCTGATTTGACCCTATTCTTCTGAATTTCACCGGTCTGAACTATCGGTATAAAAGGAACCTTTACACCGTTAATTTCTGCCATTAATTTCCTGCTCCCTGGTTAGAATTACCAATTACTTCGAGTACAGCAGAAAGATCATACTCGCTCTTTCCGACAATTAACTTTGTACCCTGGTCTGTAAATCTGACTGCATCAATTAGTCCATACTTGTAAGCTTCCGGCGTCAGATCCTTGCCATCATATCCCTTTGCTTTTACCTCGAAAGTATAATCGCCCTGAGATAGTTTATTACCATTATTATCGGAAAAATCCCAGGAAAGTTTATGGTCACCACTCGATAATTCTGCATTATCAAAAGTTTTTACCAGGTTGCCGTCCTTGTCATGAACATTGACAGAAACCGATTTTGCATCAACAGGAAGCGTGTATCCCAGGGTCATATTTTCCTGACCATTATAACTGATACTCCCGCCGCTCAGCTTTACATTCTTGCCTATCAGTGAAGCAGACATGGTGTTGTTAATGGATTGAGTGAGCAGGTAATTTGCATTAATACTCTTATCCATTGCACTGCTGATGTTTGATAGCTGCTCAAGCGATGAGAACTGGGCAAGCTGAGCTGAAAACTGAGTACCATCCATAGGATTAAGCGGATCCTGGTACTTTAATTGTGAGATCATGAGTTTCATGAAATCATCTTTCCCCAGAGAGCTTTTACCCTTGGCCTGATCTGCCGCATTAGCCGCAGCCCCTGTTGTTAAATTATTTACATTATTTACTTCTCCAGCCATTTTTTACTCCTAAATTAAATACTCATAAGTATTATATCCCATCTGCCTCTTGCGGAAGACATTTTTTTCATCAACTTCCTTATCATCTTCCATAGTAAAGGTCTTGCGCCTGGGATTAAAACCCTTGTTCTGCTTTTGCTCCTGATTTGCAAGAGATATATTCAGAGAATTTAGCTGTACGCCATTCTGATTTAAGGAATTATATAACTGATTGAGATTGTTTTCAACCATCTTTCGTGCAGCTTCATTTTCAACTTCAATATTTGCATGAACTACATGTTCGGCAATATTCAGGGCAATTTTAACGGTGCCTAAACTTTCAGGATCAATTTTCAGTGTGATACTGTGATTGTTGTTGCCCTGCTGAATAAATCTGGAAATCTCTTTCATTACGTCAGCAGCCTTAACGGTCTTTACCATCTCACTAAAGGGCATTGCCTCCGGTTTAGCCTTGATGGAAGCATCAGCTGCCTTTGATACATCCCCTAAGCTGAAATTATGGTTTTCCTGAGTTTTCCCTTTTGCATCTGTGTGTTCAGCATTACTAAGCACCTGCTCTCCGGACTGGGGGTTCTGTTCTTTTCCGGAACCGGTAAAACCTTCCTTGGAACTGCTCTTTGTGTCTGCCTTGCCGCCAGAAGCATCTATACTGTCATGATTTTCTGTGCTTGCGGATGCCTTTACTTCCTTATCCATGGACAAATTGCCGTTTTCTGCTCTCAGGTTAACAGTCTGTTTATCACCATCAGTAATTTTTATTCCGTTGTCGGCTGCCTTTATTTCCTGTGATTTCATATCCTGCTTTCCAGGTGTTTTTTCATTCGTAACATCCTGTGCTTTTGATATTATGGGGTCGGATTCATTGATCCTGTTGTCTGCAGTCTGTCCTTTAGGCTGGACCTCAGCCTCAGTTTTAACCCTTTCTATTCTGAAAAGCTTACCTGGTTGTGCTTCCTTTGCGCTATCGGCTGTACCAGGCTTAATATCAGTTGAACTCATTTTTACAGCATTATTTTTCGAACCTGCTTCCTGAGCCGGATTTTCCGACTGCTTTTTCGCTTCTGTCTCAGCAGCAGGTACCGGATCATTGCCAGCGCTCAGGTTTACTGAGGCTGTATTTTCAGCAGAAGTATTTATTACTGTGGCTGACTTGCCCTGCATAATAACAGGACTATCTGTCTTTCCTGCTGTAACGGTATTGGGTTTTACATTTTCCCCTGAAGAAACTTCATCATTAGCTGCGGCTTTGGGCATTGTGCCTTCCAGATCATTTCCCTTAGTAATCTCAACCTGAGTGCCCGGATTATCAACCTTAGCTGCAAGTCCGGCCACATTGTTACTGCCAGCTGCTGTATTCTGAATCCCTGTAGTAGCTGCCGCGGCTGTATTCTGAACTCCTTTAGTAGTAGCTGCTGCATTGTTTATAACATCTGCAATTCCGGCATCTGTTGCCGCAACATTTACTGCATTATCTTTCACGGCAGCAACATATTCACTGCCAGGCAGCTTGCCTGCTGCGTTCAGCTGCTCGAATTGTTTCATGAAAGCATCCAGTCCATCAGTACCGGCACTGCTGTTTGCTGCGCCTTCGGTTATGAGCATATTCATTTCTTCAAGGGATGGATTGATTGCCTTATCAGAATTTCCTGCTTCATTTAATAAGGTCAGATTAATTTTATATACGGACTCACCAGTTACATTATTAAGGACCTCACTTCCTGTAAGACCATCTCCGGTGACTGTTGTTGCAAGAACTGGTGACTGAACCTGATAAGGAAATACCTGCCCCTGCATATTTATCAACATTTGGTCGTTATTAAGTCCGGCCTTATCTTTGCCGGCATCTTCATTACCCCCCATCTCTTGGCTGCCTGATTCCACAAGAGTTATCAGCAGTCCCTGATGTTTGTCAGAAAGGGAGTCCTCAACGGTTATCGTATTACCTTCCTTAAGCAGTTTAAAAATGGTTTCAGCAGAGAGCTTTTCGCCATTCGGTACCATTCCTGCAGAATTAATAATAATATTTTCCTGCCCTGCTGACACCGGCTTATTGATTGCTAAATTGACCTTGCCTTCGAACTGTTTGCTGTCAATTAATTTCTGGATAAAATTAAATATTGCAGTCTTGCTGAACAATACAGAGTTAAGATCAATATTGCCTGGTTTTTCATTACCAGCATTATTAAACGGAGCAGCAGCAGTAATTGCGTTATTTGTATTCTGAGGAAAGATCTGCGATAACAGTTGATACAGATTGGCAACAGCAGAGCCTGTTTCAGGGGATATTTTACCATTCAGCAAGTTCTGCTGCGCTGCAGCCGGAAAAAGAGAAGCACCAGGCGTTTTACTTAATAGTTCATTATCCAGCGGTAACCCAGCCTGATCGGTTTTATCCAGGCAAACTTTAATTATATCTGAGAACAGATATGAAGAGCCGTTCAACTTTTGAGATTTACTAAGCGGAGCCGATTCCTGATTATTTATTACCTGTAAAAATAAGGGGTTGAAAAACATTACTGTATCCTTGTTAATCTGTTAGCCGTATCAGGGCTTAGTTCTGCAATTATTTGAGCCGCTTTCTTTTTCTTCATAGAAAACAAAATGTCTCTTGCCTGATTATCGTTTAATTTCTGAATTATTTTAGCGGCTGTTTTTGAATCCATCGATTCGTAGATCTTTACCATTTCCTTTTTCCATTTTGCATATGAGCTATCCTGCCTTGCCCTGGAATCATCTTTTGGTGTTTCAGCTGTCTTTACTTCTTTTTTCTGTTCGCTTGCTCCCTGAGATTTCTTATCATTGTTCTGGACAGCAGCCTGTTTATTTCCTGATTTGGTATTGTCAGGCAGCTGGGCTTCTTTTTGTGACGTTGTATTTTGAACTGTTTTCTTGCTTTCCCCGTCCAGACTATCCAGAATTTTCTGTTTCAGCTGAGCTTCCAGTATTTTAATATCGAGTTTCTCGTTGCCGGCCATATTGATAGGGCTGTTGCCGGTCATACTTACCGGAAGCGTGGCTTTCCTGCTTCTTGCGGGTGAAAAATCTAACTTGAATATGTTTTCGTAATTCTGATTTAGAATTATCAGTGCTCCTGTTGTCATTAGGAATGCCATGAAGAACACAATTATGTAAATAATTTTTGACTGCACTTATCCCTCTCTTGCAAATTTCTTTGTAGCGATTTCATCGATTTCCTTCTGTTCCGCCTGATTCTCAAGGAGCAGATAGTCTTCATAATGCCTTTCTTCCAGCGTTTCGAAAATTCGGTGTTCCTTGGTTTTTTGAGCCAGCTCGGCAATTTTATTTTCTTTTGCTTTTTCCAGATTACAAACTTCTTCTCTTATTTTTTTTGCCTTCAGTTCGAGTAGCTGCTCCACTTCATTATGGAACTGAAGCTCACTTACCCTTACATTATTTCTTCCTGCAATTATCTTGCGGGCTTTCGCCTTCTCATCTGAAATTAATTGAAGTGATTCATTGGACTTTTCAATTTCCATATCAATCAAGGATATCTCTTTCTGGACTTTTTTCTCCAGGGTTTCCTTTACCTTTTTTATCGATTCAAATCTGTAGTGAAATTTTGCCATAAATTATGTTAAGGGTTTTTCAACAATTTCTTTTAATCTCTGAATAGAATCCTGATACGTAGCCTTCTCGAACATATCCTGTTTCAGATATGATCTCAGCATATTTATTTTAGAAAGTGCATGATCGATCTGTGGGTTGCTGCCTTTGACGTAAGCACCAATATTGATAAGATCCTCAGCTTCCTTATATGTGGCCAGAATATCATTAAATGCAATTGCACGCTTTCTGTGATCGGCAGTTGTAATATCAGGCATAACACGACTGACACTCTGCAGAGGATCCACTGCAGGGAACTGACCCTTGTTTGCCAGTTTACGCGAAAGTACAATGTGCCCGTCCAATATGGACCTTACGGCATCAGCAATCGGTTCTGTCATATCATCACCATCCACCAGCACCGTATAAATTCCTGTTATAGAACCAGTTTCTCCTGTGCCTGTCCTTTCCAGAAGTTTGGGCAGTATTGCAAATACAGAAGGAGTATAACCTTTCGTTGCAGGCGGCTCTCCGATAGTCAATCCGATTTCCCTCTGAGCCTGTGCAAATCTTGTTACTGAATCCATCATCAGAACAACATCCTTACCCAGGTCCCTGAAATACTCTGCAATTGTTGTTCCTATATAAGCCCCTTTCAGTCTTATCAGCGCTGGTTTATCGCTTGTAGCCACAACCACAACCGATCTTTTAAGTCCTTCCTCACCCAGCTCCTTTTCCAGAAACTCTCTCACCTCACGGCCGCGTTCCCCAACTAAGGTTATTACGTTTACATCAGCATTTGTATTTCTGGCAATCATTCCTAGTGTAACGCTTTTTCCCACACCGCTTCCGGCAAAAATACCAATACGCTGGCCTTTACCTACTGTAAGTAAACCGTCTATGGAACGCACACCGGTTTGCAGGTGCGTTGTAATTCTCTTCCTCGTAAGCGGATTTGGAGGTTCGCGGTAAATATTTCTATAAGAAGGCACAACAATATCACCTTTACCGTCTATCGGATTTCCAAGTCCGTCGATCACCCTTCCCAAAAGAGCCTCACCAACACCAATTGCAAAGCTGCGTCCTGATGCTATAATTTCGCATGCAGGGGAGATCTTCTCAACCTCGCCCAATGCTATTGAAAGCACCTTCCCTTCCTTAAAACCCACTACCTCAGCCTTGCAGACTTCCTTTCCCCTTTTATCCACAATGGTACAGATTTCACCCAGCGACACATTAGGTCCCACAGATACAATGATCAGCCCGATAACATCTGTAACCCTGCCGTTAACCTTAATTGTATCGGTCCGGTCAATTACCTTTTTATATTTATCGATATATGTGTCTGCTAATTCCATCAGGAAGTCTGGTCGTTAAAATTTACTTCAAACTGCTTACGGATTTCTGAAATCTGTGTATTTATTCTTGCGTCCACATTGCCAATTTCAGTTTCAACTATGCAGCCTCCCGCCTCAACTTTATCATCCTGTTCGAATTTGATTTTTGAGAATGAGTCCTCAAACTGCACGTTTTGTTCTCCTGAATGTAAGATCTTATAATCCTGAGGATTTATCTTTATTAATATCTCATTTGCACCGAGGACTCTTCTTACTGATTCCCTGAGGGTTTCATTTATTATAGACTCTCTGCTGATCTCATGTTTTACTAT
Source organism: Ignavibacteriales bacterium (assembly GCA_050258815.1). Classification (GTDB taxonomy): domain Bacteria; phylum Bacteroidota; class Ignavibacteria; order Ignavibacteriales; family SURF-24; genus JAAXKN01. The sequence goes on along the minus strand of JBLMZM010000127.1, from coordinate 16,343 downwards.
CTTCTCGGCAACAGCAATTGAAACCTCAATTACTATTTTATCAAAAGCCTCCTCATATCCTGACAAGCTTGCTTCAATGCTTGCCAGTATTCTGTTGAACTCCTCTGTTCTTTCTATAAGCTTATTGGTGTAATCTTTCTCCAGTTCATACCTAATCGCCTCCTGCCCATCTGCAATTCCCTTCTCATACTGGGCCTGGAGCTGACTCTGAAAATAGGCTTCTTCTTCGGCTTTGTTATTGTCTGCCTGAAAATCGAAGTCGCTGGTGTCATCATAATTTAATTTAACTTTAACCGGACCTGCCTTCAGATTCAGCCTAACGATATCAGACATAAACCTCCTCGGCACCACCTCTTAGATTAAGAGATATCTCTTCATTTTCCTCAAGCATTTTTACTACGTCTACAATCTTTGCCTGTGCAGCTTCTACTTCCTTTAATCTGACCGGACCCATATACTGCAGTTCTTCCTTAAGGAGATCTGCTGCTCGCTCAGACATATTTGCAAATATTTTCTGCTTTAATCTTTCATCAGTAACTTTGAGTGACAGTGCGAGATCCTTACGGTCCACTTCGCGCAATATCCTTTGAATATCCTTGTCCTGAATATTTATTATATCGTCGAAGAGGAACATCAGTCTCTTAATTTCATGTGCCACTTCCTCATCCTTTTCCTGTATGCTGGTGAGTATTTCCTTGCTGATGCTTACATTGGTCCTGTTTAAGATTTTTGCCAGACTCTTGGGTCCACCGGTTCTGCTCAATGACTGGTTCATTGTAAAACCGGCCAGTTCATCTACTACTTTCTCAATCTGCTTTAGGGTCTGCGGAGATATCTTTCCAAGTGTCGCTATTCTGTAGGCCACATCAGCCTTCAGGTTATCGGGCAATTCCTTTAATGCATTTGCCGTCTGATCGGGATTCAAATGGGAAAGGATCAGGGCTATCGTCTGCGGATGTTCCTTGTTAAGGAAGTTGACCAGCTGTGCTGAATCAGCCTTCTTTAATACGTCAAAACCGCGCAGTGTTGTAAGGTTCCTTACCTTCTCAATTATTTCCACGGCTTTAGCCAGACCAAAGGATTTTTCGAGAATGGCCTGTGCATAATCCAGCCCCCCTTCCAGTACGTACTCGCGCGCAGTGATCATGGCGTAATATTCATTCATTACGCTATCGACTATATTGGAAGGAATATTTTTCACCTTTGTGATCTCAGCAGAAATTTGTTCCACCTCTGCCGGATCAAGATGTTTAAATACCGCAGCAGCCGTATCCACGTTTAAGGCTATCATTAATAGTGCTGCCTTCTGGGCTCCGGTGATATCCGACCTTTTAGCCTCTTTGCTTAAAGCTTTATCTTTAGTACTCATCTTCGTGTAGCCATGAATTTATTAGTTTTGCAGCATCAGCAGGATTTTTTGCCACATAATTGGAGATTTTTTCCTGTTGCACCTGTTTCTCTGCTGCTTCTTGTGTTATTTCATCTTCTATATCGCCTATTGAAAGCGGGGATTTCTTTTTCTTTAGAGGAACCGGCTTATCCGATGCCGGCATTTCGACCTGAGGCATTTCCATAATATCGGCATCAATGCTTCCACCGACTGTTCCAATAATAATTTTTTCATTTTTAATCTTATTAAGCAATCCTTTCAGAATAAACATTGAGGCACCGACGGCAATAAAAACCATAATCAGGCTCGAGAATTTCTCCAGTATATCGAGAGGGGAAGAGCTTTCGCCGGCCTCTTCATTGCTCTTTGTTTCAAATGGGATGCTTACAATTGAGAACTGATCTTTTCTGGCAGGATCAATACCAATTGAATTTTTTACTATTTCCTCGAGTTTTTTCATCTGATCGTCAGAACGGGGCTCATAGATAACTTCGGTCTTACCGTTCTTCTTAATTTCCTTAGGCACGCCGTTTATAACTGCGGCCAGACTCAGACGTTTAATATTGCCGGTACCCTCAATCACCTTCTGAATTGTTTTGCTGATTTCGTAATTTGTCGTTGCATTTTCGTTCTGCTGCGACGTCGAATCGCTTGCAGTCCTTCCATTGTTTGCAGTCTTTATGGTCTGTTCGCTTACGGCAACCTGTGACTCAGGATCATAGGTCTCCATGGTTTTCTCAACCTGATTGAAATCCAGATCGGCATTAACCTGCACTATAGCGTTTCCATAGCCGAGCACGTTATCGAGCATACTCTGTGCTTTCTGCGCAAGATAGTTTTCAATAGTTTGTTTTATTTCATACTGTTTGCTGCTTGATACGGTAAGCGGACTTTCATCCAGCTCCTTGGAAAGGAGTCTGCCGTGGGTATCGAGTATGGTTACCTTTGGGGGTCTTAATCCTTCAACACTGCTTGAAATGAGATTCGAGATAGCAGTAATATTACCCTTCGTTATTTTGGCACTATTTCGAAGCTTTAATACAACAGATGCAGTGGGTTCCTTCTCCTCTTCCTTAAAGACCGATTTCTGGGGAAATACTATGTGTACCCTAACCGCCTCAACACCCTCTTCCTGCATGATAGTACGGGCAAGTTCACCTTCGAGGGCACGCTTGTAATTCAATTTCTGCATAAATTCAGACATGCCCATCGTTGTCTTATCGAATATCTCATAGCCTACTATACCCGAGTTTGGTATTCCTTTGCCAGCCAGGGCTAACCTGGTTTCGTAAACTTTTTCCTTGGGAACTCTGATTGTCTGTCCGTTATCTTCTATCTTATATGGAATTTTCTGACCGCTCAGGTGTTCAACAACCTTCGAGGCATCCTCGGGTGCAAGATTTGTAAACAAAGCAGAATAATTAGGTTCATTGAATGCAAATACAATAAAACCTAATAGTACCACTGTCAGTACTACAACACCTCCAATAACCAGGCGCTGCTGGAGAGAAAGTTTGTTGAAAATACCGAGTACTGCTTCAACCGAGTTCTTCTTGTTGTCCACTATACCTGTATCCTGGTTAATTCTTTATACATGTCTATTGTTTTATTTCTGATTTCCATCAGGAGTTCCAGGCTGGTTTTTGCTTTCTCGCCAGCAATCATTACATCATGCAGTTCCACGTTCTTTCCTTCGGAAAAATCCTGCACCAGTTTATTTGCCTCTACCTGGTCAGTGTTAACCCCGTTTACAAAGGATGTGAACATCTCCCCAAAACCGGAATTATCTTTTTTATTGATCTCATCCAGTTTGGGAAGTTCTCTTATTATATTCTGTATTGAACCAATTTTCATTACTAGCCTCTCTTGTCAAATAGTGAACCGACTGAAACACCGGACATCTTACCCGACTTCTGGTAAAAATGATAATCAGCGATCTCTTTTCTGCTTTCCGGGTAAAGGTTAACAAAAAAGTTTTTTTCTTCATTGGTTATTTTTTCATTCTTTGGCATGGCTGTTTGCTGTGTCTCGCCGACATTTGGTTTTTGTCTGACACTTTTTACATAACCCGGACCATAATTTCCAATATTATTAGTAGAAATTATTTTCATTTATATCTCCAGTGTATCTTTTGCCATCTGCTTTGAAGAATTAAAGGCCGTTAAATTTGATTCATAACTTCTTGTTGCAGCAATCATATCGACCATTTCGGTAATAATATTAACATTGGGCATATGCACATATCCATCTGTATCGGCATCAGGATGTTCCGGCATATACACCACATCTCCGCTCTTTGAATCCTTTTCTTCCTCGGCACTCATGCCTGCTGGTGATTTCTCCGTATTATTTGCTCCCGGAGTTGAGGCAATGTGATAAGGGCTGGAGACGTTCATCCTCAGGATTCCGCCGTCTGTTTCCTGGTCACGCATAAATGAATCACTGTTCTGCAATGAGGTGGCTTCCTGCCTGACTACTAAAAATTTTCTCTGGTATGGAGTACCTTTGTCTGTTTTTGTTGTTTCGGTATTAGCAATGTTTTCGGAAATCAGATTCATCCTTTTCCGCTGCACACTGAGGCCAGCAGCACTTATTTTTAAGCCAAAGAAATTATTGCTGATTTTCATCGGCCACTCCCATTTTTAATTACTTCCTGCATGAGTTTGTAGTAGTCACCAATTTTTTTTGAAGCAAACTTGTACTTGAGTGTATTCTCTGCCATTTCAGCCATCTCGGTATCAATATCCACATTATTCATACCCGATTTAAGCTCGTTAGCCTGATCTCTTACAATCTCCAGCGCTGTACCTGAATCCGTGGTGTCCTGCAGCGAAAGATGTTCGGGTTCAGTTACCTTTAAGACAGGAGCCATATTCTGTGAAAGCACATCCTTGAACTGAACGTCCTCTCTTTGATAGTTCTCAGTGCCAATGTTTGCAATATTCCTGCTGAGGACCTTCTGCTTTTGAGTAGTGAAGTCCAGCATTCTTGTAAGTGATTTTACGACCTGCTCAGGCATTTTACTTATTCTTCTTTTATTATTCCCATAAGGAATGACAAAAGTAATGCCAGAAAGGGAACTTACATTATCATTCAAATCAGCGCGAAGTGTATTTTTAAATGGCTATATATGAACAGATGCAAATTATTACGCACATATTTGCGACCCGATTTTTGCACTACCCTCTTCCACCCTGTTAAAAGCCATGTATCCTCCAGATTACGGGTTCCGTTTTACGGCATATTTGTTGACGAGTTAAATTAAATTTATGGGTAAATACCTCTAAATATTAAATAATAATGTCCGATAATATGACTGGGGGAAAATGTTTTTACTCTCCGCTTTTCAATGATGGACCTGCTGGTAATTATCCAAGACACTCGATATTATCTTTGCAGCATCAGGCTGAAGAACGCAATAATATTAACCGGAATTTTGTTATTGAAAATAAGGCTAAATCAAAATGAATAGTTCGAATCCGTTATATAATGAAATAAAAATGCTTGAATCACAGGATCCGTCTGAAAGAAGAACGGCTGTTGAGGATTTAATGAGTATGGACCTGGATGAAAAAACTGTCCAGATGCTTAGCAGCGCACTTTCTGATCCGGACAAAGGTGTCAGGGATTCAGCCTCTTTTACACTCATCTTTAATGGCCATCCATCGATACCTGGGTATGTAATCCCCTACGTTTCTGCCCCTGATATTGCAGTCAGAAACCTGGCCGGAGAAGTTTTATTGCGCATTGGTGAAAACAGCGTCGATTGCATGACTGATTATATTGATGCCGGTAATGATGATGACAAGAAATTTGTAATTGATATTCTTGGTCTTATTGGACAGGAAAAACCGGTAAATAAGATACTTGAAGTATTGGCTTCCAATAAAAATGACAACGTCATTCTTTCATGCATCGAAGCTCTGGGCAACATTGGCTATGCTCCGGCGCTGCCCACCCTGACGGCAATATATGAGGGCAACGAGCTCTTTAAGCCCACTATTATTGAAGCCCTGGGCAAGATGAATTCCCAGGAGGCCCTGGATTTTATTACTTACAGGTATCCCCTGGAAGATGAGCTCACGAAATTTTCAATAATAGAAAGTCTTGGAACCCTGGGAAATGAAGCTACATTTTATTTCCTGCTTTCTGAATTAAGAAAAATAACGGGGCCCTTAATCTGGCCGATTATTGCTTCACTGTGCCAGTTAAAAGAAAAGCTGGGACTTGATATTCCCTTTGATGAAAGCACAAAGAATTCAATTTTATATACACTCCTGGAAGCTGACACCAGATATAAGAGGGCGGCTGCCAGGCTTATTACAATATTTGATGATAAAGATATAATGGATGCCCTGCTTAGGATTTATGGCGAGGACTCTGAAATAGACGAGAATATAAAACCTGTATTCTTCCAGTATGCAAGTCTGCTGTATGCAAAATTATCTTCTTCAATCAGGCAGAACCCATCCAACCTGAAATATCTGCTCTGGTTAATGAAAGATATAATAGAATTTGACGGCGGCGAAACGCTGAATGGCGTTTCCGAACTGGACAGGAGGAATCTGAGCGATTCGTTCATACTGTGTCTTAATAACCCAGATGAGGAAATCAGAAAAACATCCATAGAGCTCATCTTCCTTACTAGTCTGGAATGCGCCCTGGTCTTTATTGATTCCATGATCGAAGATGATAATATGTGGAACCGACTGAAGGTCCTGGAAATAGTAGAAAATATTTTTGAACCGAAAATTAACGAAGCCCTTAAGACATTGGCTAATGACCCCGAGGAAATGATCAGAGAAAGAGCTGTCTGGGCACTGGCTCAAAGAGGTATAACTAACTTAGAAATTAAATCTGAATAGACTATGAGTAATTTTCCAAATATGGGTTTAGAAAATCCGCAGCAAAATAACAGTTTTCCCTTTACTCCGAAGAGTACCGTAATTCTCTCGGACAAGACTTTTGAAAGCTGGCGGAAATATATATATGATATTTGCGGCATTTATTTCCAGGACAACAAAAAATATCTGATGGAAAGCAGACTGCAAAAGCGGATCAATTTTCTTGGGCTGGATTCGTTTGATGCCTATCTGGATTATGTCAGGTATCATCCCGGACGTGCAAGTGAACAGAGATATCTTTATGAGGCAATAACGATCAATGAAACTTTCTTTTTCAGAAATCAGCCTCAGCTGGATGCCCTGGTTACATCAGTAATTCCTGAACTGATGAGTTCACAGAATAAGTTTAATAAAAACAAAATAAGGATCTGGAGCGCAGCTTCATCCTCTGGTGAGGAAGCATATTCAATTGCCATGACCCTGATGGATCTCGTTAAACCAAGATACCCTAACCTGGAAATTGAAATCATAGGGACCGACATCAATCAGGCTATGATCGAAACGGCAAAAAAGGGGATATACAGGGATTATTCTATAAGAAATACCCCGCCTTATTATTTAAAAAAATATTTTAAGACTTATGGCAATACGTATGAGGTTGACCCGATCATTAGGGATCTGGTTTCTTTCAAGGTCATGAATCTCTATGATGATATAAGTATGAAAGCTATGATTAACTTTGACGTAATATACTGCGCCAATGTGCTGATTTATTTCGATGTAAAATCTAAAGTTAAAGTTGTTTCGCACCTTTATAATTCTTTATATAAGGGAGGATATTTGTTCATAGGATATTCGGAAACGCTGCATGGAATATCGAAAGCATTTAAATTAGTCAGCTATCCTAAAACAATCGGTTATAAAAAGGAGTAGTAAAGATAGAATGAAAAAGGTCATTTTAATTGCTGATGATTCTCCCACAATAAGAAAATTCGTATCCTTTTCCCTGACTATGCATGGGTTTGAAGTTGTTCCCGCTTGTGATGGAATGGAAGCGATGGAAAAGCTTCCGGCACATAAGATCGATCTCGTTATAACTGATCTTAATATGCCCAACCTGGACGGATTTGAGCTTATTAAGGCAATTCGCGGGAATAATGAATACAAAGAGATTCCTATTATCATTCTCTCTTCTCTGTCGGGAAGCGAGGAAATAGAGAAGGGCATGAGTTATGGCGCCAGCTCGTATCTCGTAAAGCCTTTCGATCCTAAGAGAATCCATTATGAAGTAACAAAATATTTAAACTAGAGGTATATATATGTCGCTTAAATTTCTTGTCGTCGACGACTCTGTTACAATGCGCAGAATTGTTGCAAACTCCCTGAAAAATCTGGGCTACGATAACATTATTGAAGCAGTCGATGGGAAAGATGCTTTGGCTAAATTAGCTGCTGATCCACTGATAAATTTCGTAATAACTGACTGGAATATGCCCGTATTTACGGGACTTGAACTGACAAAATCGCTGCGCGCAGATGATAAGTACACAAAGTTACCCATTTTAATGGTAACCACCAGGGGTGTTAAAGAAGATATTATCGAAGCCTTGCAGGCAAAAGTTTCCAATTATATAATTAAACCATTTACTCCTCAGGTGTTAAAAGAGAAGATTGATCAAATTCTTGCTAATGTTCAATAGGAAGGTGATATGAAAAATTTAAATATGTCCCAGTTGTTCGATAAGTTGGATGATGTAAAGAGCCTTTTTCAGTACGGACAGAAAATAGTCCCTGTCCTGCAAAGCCTGGTGGATTTCATGCAGGAAACCGTTCCGCTTCTTGAAAATATAAACCACTCAATTGCTGACAGCACATCCAAGATCCCAAAGGCTGCTGATCAGATAAATAATGTTACAAATGCAACGGAACTGGCTACAACGGAAATTCTTGACCTGGTAGACGTTATTTCGAACAACCTGTCTTCAATCGAAAACCGTCTTAAGTCAATGATAAATACCGAATCTAAAAAAATAGAAATCATATCCAGACTGAAGGAGAGCTTAAAAAACAATCCGGAAGCCGAAAACCTGCTGAATGAGTACCTGGCAATTGAACCATTTGAAAAGGAAATTTCTGAAATAGTCAGGATATTCCCTCAGCTGCAGAATGATACCATTAACATTACACTGTCACTTCAGGTGCAGGATATTACCTCACAACAGCTTGCCGCAGTCAATCATCTGATTGAATCTGTGCAGGAGAAGCTTGCTTCGCTCATTCAGGATATTGACGACACCCAGATCAATGACCTGGAGGCTCCAAGCGAAAGCAGTATGGGTATAAGCGCCCCGGAAGGCGCAACTTTTGACCCTAATGCTTCATATAACAGGTTTGACGGCAGACAGGATATGGTAGACGCAGTGATTAACACGGAAAACCAAAAAGCATCTCAGGATGAAATTGACAAGCTCTTTTCATAGACATAGTCATTTTCTGGAATCTGTGACCTGGAAATTTGTACACACATTAAATACTTACGGGCGAAACGGTGTTTCGCCTTTACTGTTAAAACAGCTTTTGTTCTAAATAATTAAACCAATAAACTTATGGACTCAGATACACTATATTCAATGCTCAATGACCCGGAAATGAAGGAGATCTTTGAGAGCTTTATCGTCGAAACCAAAGAGATCCTCGAAAGGCTGGATTTGGAACTGGTTGAAATCGAAAAAACTCCGGAAGACCGCGACCTGCTCAATTCAATCTTCAGATCCTTTCATACCGTAAAAGGCACCTCCGGATTCCTGGGCCTTGAAAAACTTACTAAAGTCACCCACAGGTGCGAGGATATCCTCAACAAGCTCCGCAAAGGCGAAGCGAAATTAAATGATGATCTGATGGATGGCATATTGAATGCTTTTGATAAAATGAAAAGCCTCCTTGATACCATCGAAACCAACCAGACTGAAGATATTGAAATCGACGACACATTGAATCTGCTTGAAATTCTGTTCCAGCAGCTGGAGTCAGGCGTTACTCCCGTTACTCCCAAGCAGCCGTCACAAAAACCTGAACAGGTTCAGCCAGTAATCACAGAATCCAGTATTGATATTCCGGTCCCGGCTGTTGCTGAAAGCAGGACTGAAATTATAGATTCACCTGCTGAGAGTTCCCCTGCACCAAAAGAAGATGAATCTTCGAATGAAACAAATATGAATAAAACCGCCAGCACGCGTCAGCAGACCGATAATACAATCCGTGTTGACGTTGAAAGACTGGATGAACTGCTGAATATAGTTTCAGAACTGGTTCTGGGCAGAAACAGGCTTGCACAGGTAAATACTGAAATGTCGCTTGAATATGAAGGGACTAAGCTTTCCAGGGATCTGGCTGAAGCCTCCAAGCAGATTGACCTTATGACAACTGAACTGCAGCTTGCTGTAATGAAAACAAGAATGATCAAAATAGGCAAGGTTTTCAACCGCTTCCCCCGCGTAGTAAGAGATCTGGCAAAAGAGACGAAAAAGGAAATCAAGCTGGTCATAAATGGCGAGGAAACAGAGCTGGATAAAACTCTTATAGAAGAAATCAATGACCCTCTTGTTCACCTGGTTAGAAATTCAGTGGATCACGGTATTGAACACCCCGAAATCCGGATTCAAAAAGGCAAGGACCCGCAAGGGACAGTTACACTTTCAGCCGAACATGAGGGGAACAATATTATTATTACAATTGAAGATGACGGAAAAGGAATTAACCCCGATGTAATTAAGGAAAAAGCCGTAAGCAAAGGTATCCTCACGCGTGAAAAGGCCAATGAACTGACCAGGCAGGAAGTATATAATCTGATATTCCTTCCCGGATTTTCAACTACAGAAGTGGTTACAAATGTTTCCGGAAGAGGCGTCGGAATGGACGTTGTAAAAACTAATGTGACAAAATTAAGAGGACTGATAAATATTGAGTCTGTGGTGGATAAGGGAACAAAAATAATTATCAAGCTGCCGCTTACTCTTGCAATCATTCAGGGCCTTCTAGTAAAGGTAAACTCGGAAACCGTTGTCATTCCGCTTAATTCTGTAGTAGAGGTTGTAAGGGTCTCAAATGAGGAGATCAAATCTATTAACCAGAATGAAGTGATAAGGATCAGAGACGGCGTGCTTCCACTGATCAGAATTGACAAGCTTCTTTATGAGGGAGATAATTCCAGTTCAGAAAATACGTGGCAATACGTAGTAATTGTCGGTATTGCTGAAAAAAGGTTCGGCGTAAGGGTGGATGAACTTGTTGGCCAGAAAGAAGTTGTAATCAAATCACTTGGTAACTATCTTGGTAATATACAGGGTATTGCCGGTTCTACGATTATGGGCGATGGCAAGGTTGTAATGATTGTTGATGTTGGTGAATTAATAAATAACTTGACGGAAGAAACTTGTTAAATAAGATTAAAGCAGTAGTTGTAGATGATTCGGCATTCATGAGAAAATCACTTTCCATCATGCTGGAATCTGATAGTGAGATTGAGGTAGTAGGTACTGCCAGAGATGGCCTGGATGGATTTAATCTGATTAAATCCGTAAAACCTGACATTGTTACGCTGGATGTTGAAATGCCCAGGATGGATGGCTTGACAGCCTTAAAGAAAATTATGGCAGAATGCCCCACCTCTGTTATAATGGTCAGTTCGATTACAACAGAAGGTGCCGAAGCCACACTAAAAGCGCTGGAACTTGGTGCTGTTGATTTTATTCCAAAGGAACTTTCTTATGTTAGCGTCAATATTGTGAAGATAAAAGAGGACCTGATTAGAAAAGTCAAGGAAATTGTCAGGCAGCGGGCCGTTCAGATGCGCTTAAGAAGAATACAGGGCTTCTCAACCGGGGAACCTAATAAACAGTCAGCCCCGGCAATGCCATCCAGGAGTCTGCCCAGAATTGGTTACAGGGCAATTGCCCTGGGCGTATCCACCGGCGGCCCTATGTCGCTGCAAAAAGTTGTGCCTGTTATTTCCAAAAACATAAACTGTCCCATGTTTATCGTTCAGCACATGCCCCCTAAATTCACAAAGTCTCTTGCAGACAGATTAAATGGCATAAGTCAGCTGGAGGTAAAAGAAGCAGAACACAATGAAACCGTTAGAAACGGTGTTGTTTACCTTGCTCCCGGCGGGTTTCACATGACACTAAGAAAAACCCTCTCAGGCAGCGTAATTATTGATATTTCGGAAACACCGGCAGAAACCCTTCACAGGCCTTCCGTGGACGTTATGATCAATTCGGTATTGAAGGTGTATGGCAAAAATACTTTGGGCGTTATAATGACAGGAATGGGAAAGGATGGATATGAAGCCATCAGAGAGTTAAAAAGCCTGGGAGGTTATACTATTGCACAGGATGAACAAAGCTGTATTGTATATGGAATGCCCAAGGCAATTGTAGACGCGGGTCTGGCTGACGTAGTTGCTCCACTGGAAAGAATACCCGAAGTCATTAATAAAGCAATAGTTTAAGTTTTACAATTTTTATCAAAAACAGAAAGTGCATTTATGAGTAATATGAAAGACGATTTTGAAGAATATATGTTCCGGGAAATTTCACACTTTCCCAAGACATCCGGCAGCCTTATTAAATCCAAAGAGGCGGAAATTTCGGGAATAGTTAAGGTTTCGGTGGAAGAGGACAGTCACGATGGTGTAAAGATAGTACTGAAGAAAGATAAAAACGACAATATTAAGGAAATTAAATTTATCTGCACCTGCGGACAGACCAAATCAATACTTCTGGACTATTCCGAATAACCGAGTTTTACTAACACACAAAAAAAAAGCGCTCACAAGAGCGCTTTTTTTTTAATTACTTTATCCTGTCAGCTCAACAGGTTGTATTCCAGCGAATGATTACTCATTTCATGTACCTTCAGAGCCAGATTATTTTCACCCGCCATTATCTTAAACTTTGCCACAAGATTCTGCAGATTTACAGTAAGCCTGCTCAGATCCTCTGCCGCCCTTGCAATCTGATGGATTCCATCGGCCGACTGTTGAGTAACAGTACTGATTGCTTCGATATTTCTGCTGATCAGTTCGGCAGATGAGGATTGCTTTTCACTTGCGTCGGCTACCTCGGCAACTATACTGGTTACCTTGTCCGCTCCGCCGAGAATTTCCTTAAGTGCTGCATCAACCTCTTCGGTCAGCTTAATGCCATCTCTAACTGCCATATTGGATTCTTCCATGGAGCTGTTGGCTTCCTTGGCTTCTTTTTGGATTGCCTTGATCGTGTCAGCGATTTCTTTTGTTGCCTTGGTCGTGCGTTCTGCCAGCTTCCTGACCTCATCTGCCACAACGGCAAAGCCACGACCCTGTTCACCGGCTCTGGCTGCCTCAATTGCAGCATTCAAAGCCAGAAGATTGGTCTGGTCGGCAATATCATCAATTACCTGTGTGATTTCACCGATCTGGTCAGTTTTTTTAGCCAGTGAATTAATTATCAGGCCTGTCTTTTCTGCTGAAGCAGCAATTTTGTCGATACCTTTCTTGGTTTCCTCAACTTTAACAACACCTCTTTTTGCGTTATCGCTCGACTTTCTGGAAGTTTCAGCCGCGAGACCCGCATTTTTGTTGCTTTCCAGGATTGTCTTTGTCATTTCCTCAACTGATCCTGCAACTTCTGTTGCCTGCTGGGTCTGCTCCTGAGCTCCGGCAGCCATTTCTTCGGAACTGGAAGATATTTGTGTTGAAGAACTTGCAACGGCAGAAGCACTTTCGGCTACCGCAGTTAAAGCTGAATTAAGAGAATCAACAAGAAGATTAACGTTGTCTTTAATTATCTGGTAGTCTCCCTTATAGTCGCCAGTAATCTTTACTGTAAAATCTCCCTTTGCCATTTCTGACAATACGTCGGCCGATTCCTTCAATGGAGCTACTATTGCATCCAGAATGGAATTTACACCAAGTATGAGTTTACCCCAGTCACCTGTAAATTTGCTTATATCACCCCTCAGACTCAGGTTACCCTCATTGTTTGCCTCAATCAGCACATTAGCTTCTTTCAAGATTGCTTCAATCGTATCTACTTCCTTATTAAAAGCAATGGCCAGGTCATCTTTTTCCGAAGCCGGTTTTACTCTCTGCATGTTGCCGGCAGCAATCTGCTCTGCAGCGTATATTTTTTCAACCTGTGCACTCTGCAGATGAATAAACATATCGGTAAGTTCGCCAACTTCATCGTTTGACTGGTTTGTTATTTTGAAGTCATAATTACCCAGAGCAAACTCATTTACGATTTCTTTTAACTTATTAATCGGCTTGGTTATGGCAGGAGCCAGATAAAATGCACAAATGCAGAAAACAACCGTTCCTAATATTGAGCCCAGAAGAGTCAGATATATAGCGGTATTTGCCGTACTTTGCGCTGAATCATCCAGGTTTTGCGCCTTTGTTTTCAGATGTGCTGTCATGTCTTCAAACTTTTTCAACAATTTTTTACCAACGTCTTCACCCGAAGAAGTTGCAATATCAGCAGCCATTTCATAGTTCTGAGTAACCGATGCACTCAGGATCGCATCGGCAACCAGACTCTTGTAGTCACCCCATATTGTCTTAACCTGTTTCAGGTCACCTTTTATGTCATCACTCAGATTGGCTTTTAGCAGTGAATCAAGTGATGCATCAATGGATTGTTTTAACTGGGTAAAATCCTTGACGTTTTCATTAAATTTGGAAGCAAACCCCTGCATGGAGAATTGCATCATAATAAACTGTGTCTTCTGGAATTCCGAGTATATCTGATATACGCGCTGCTGCGGAGCCACATATTCTTTAAAGATCTGGTCTTTTGTAGTCGACATTCTATGTAACTGGGTATAACCAACAATTACAATGAGAGTCGAAATAATGGCTAATGCCGCAAATCCTCCCTGGATCTTACGAACAAACTTTAAATTCTTAAGCCAATTCATTCCTTCCCCGTTGATAATAATTTTTATTTCAGTTTAAATGCTATCGGTAATGACAATTTCACCTTCACCGGCACACCTTTATTCTTGCCTGGCGAAAATTTTGTGCTCTTTACTGCCTGCACAGCTGCCTCATCACAACCGCCTCCGATACCTTTTACTACCTTTACGTCGTCAACTCCACCAGATTCATTAATGTATATGAGCAAATATACTTTGCCTTCCAGGCCAGCGCTCTTTGCAATTGAGGGATAGGTAATCTTCTTGTAAATGGACGGTAAACCCCCTGACGGTTCAGGCATTACTTCAGCAAATGCCGCATAGGGATCTTCCTGTTCTGCAATATTTACGGGAATGCTTCCGCCACCTTTGGCATATGCGATATTTGATTGGATACACATGCAGAATACAACCGCAAAAATGAGGACTTTAACTATTTTTGCGTTAAAAGTAACATTTTTTTTCATTATTCTCCTCTTCCACTACTGGTTAATCCTAAAATTATTATCGGTCATAATTCGTATTAGTTAATAACCATAGAGTATTTTTTTTAATTAATTAGGTTATTTTTATCTTTTTATTTTTCCGAAGATACTTAGAGCAAAATGGAGGTGTGTAAAGAATTGGCACAAGATTGTCTAATATTTACAGCATTCTTCCAGGGTGTTTGCCTTTTTTATCTCCTTTTTTGCCTCGGGAATGGTAAATCTGAATGTAGTTCCATGGTTAAGCTCACTTTCGACAAATATCCTGCCGCCATGGAGTTCAAGAAATTCCCTGCAGATTACTAGTCCGAGTCCGCTTCCTTTTTCTGCCGCAGTACCCAGGGTCGTATAATTCGTTTCTTTCATGAAGAGCTTTTCCAGTATATCCGGATCAATTCCGACCCCATTATCTGAAATTTCTATTTCCCAGAACCCGTTCTTATGTGAGGCATTGAGTCTGATTCTCCCATGTTCTCTTGTAAACTTAATTGCGTTGGAAATGAGATTCCGGAAAACTGAAGTGATCATATTTTCATCGGCCAATATACGGGCTTCCCGGTCAGTATAATCCTCAATCTTTATATTTTTAATTGATGCATTATCCGATAAAAGTGTAATGGTCCCGGAAATCAAATCATGCAGGCTGAGTTCTTTAGGGTTGTACTCAATGCGCCCGTCCTGAAGGCGTGACCATTGCAAAAGCCCCTCAAGCAGGTTGTAGATATTATTCGTTGAAGCATAAAGATTTTGGGATAATTCCTTAATTTCCCCCTTGTTCAGGCGATCAGAATCGCTCATCAGATAACTTGTAATTCCAAGTAATGAATTGAAGGGGCTTCTGAGGTCATGAGAAATGATTGAGAAAAATTTGTCTTTGCTTGTATTCAGCTCTTTCAGTTTAATTTCCGATTCTGCCAGTTTCCTGTTCGTTGCCTCCAGTTCAGTGGCATATTCTTTCAGAGCATTTTCAGCATTTTTCTTTTCTGTAACATCACGGAATATAAGAAGTAAAAGGGGCGGACGGTTTTCAAATTCCAGGAAAGAGCTGGAAACTCCGAACCAGGCTTTTCTGCCATTCCATAGCGTAACCTCACTTTCATAATGAGGTCCTACGCTCCTCGTACTAAAACGCTCTTTATAGATTCTTAATCCGGCTTCCTGATCATTGGTTTTATAGATTACCGAATATACATGACCTTCTAGTTCATTTTTTGTTTTGCCCGTCATCATGCAGAATGCTTCGTTGACCTTTACCATAACTCCATTTTCATCAGTTATGCGCATTCCATCGGCGGATTTATCCCAAACCTGGCTGAACTGAAATTGCGATTTACGCAGTTCTTCTTCGGCGTGCAGGCGTTCTTCAAGTTCAGATACCAGTAGTGAGCGGGACTTCTTAAGCAGTTCTGTCCTTTCCTCTACCTTCTTCTCCAACACACTGTTTCTGGTCTTGAAGAACCGGTATTGGAAAAAGATGAACAGCAGAGTCAGTATTGCTCCCATGATCAGCAGTCCCCATTCTTCCCAGACTATGGGTATTGCACTGATAAAACAGGGTAAGGAGCCTGTACTTTTGCTTAAATAATTAAAAATCATCTATACTTGTTGGGTCCGGCTATAATTGAAAACATTAAAATGCTCAACCTGAAATCTATATTATTAGGTCTG
>JBLMZM010000126.1:0-4509 GCA_050258815.1 Ignavibacteriales bacterium | reverse complement strand
TTTTGTTTTTCTTGGCAAGCTTAAACACATAGCGGAACTGTTCCTCGTAGTCCATTGTCCTTAAATAGTCAGCATCAAGCGGAAAGTTTTTGGCAAATATTCCGGCCAATAGTTCCGCGCTATCTCTGGGCTCTTCAGTGGGCAGAAAGGGCCCATTGTCCAGAAGAGCCAACAAACCTACATTGCGGCCCAGCTCCATCAGCTGGCATGCTACTTCAAACGCCACTATTGTCCCAAACGACCATCCCCCGATGTTATATGGCCCCTCAGGCTGCTTCCTCATAATAATATCCAGATACCTTGAAGCCATTATTTCTATGCTGTCATCCAGCTCATCTTTTCCATCAATACCTATCGCCTGAATTCCATAAAATGGTGTTGAAGGATCAATGTGCTTTGCAAGTTCAGTATACCAGTGCACGCTGCCGCCTGAAGGGTGTATAAAAAATAGTGGTTCCTTCTCCCCGGTGGGTTTCAATTCCACAAGAAGTGAAGATTTTGCCTGTTGTTTATCTTCTTTTAAAAAGGGCACCAGGGTTTCTATTGTAGGATTCTGATATATGGTAACCAACGGAATAGTCACATTAAGTTTTTCCTGTATTAAATCCATAAGGCGTATTGCCTGCAGGGAATGTCCACCCAGATCAAAAAAATTATCCTTGATCCCGATAGGATGAATATTCAAAACCTCTTCCCAGATACGTACAAGGTTCAGTTCCCAGGCGTCTCTGGGAGCTAAATATTCTTCAGACTCTCCCCATGATTGCTTATCCGGTTCAGGTAATGCATTCTTATCTATTTTGCCATTGCTGTTAATAGGAAATTCCTTGAGCAATACATATTTGTTAGGATTCATATAATGAGGCAGGTTCTTTTTGATGGATTCCCTGACTTTAGCGATGTCAAACACCGCTTCATCTTCGGGAATAATATAAGCAATAATCGCCTTCTCGTAAATTGAATCCTTTGTTACATTCACAGTTACATCTCGTACACCTTCACAATGACGGATTACCAGTTCGATTTCCCCAAGTTCAATTCTGAAGCCCCGGATCTTCACCTGCATATCAAGTCGTTCTATAAACTCAATATTCCCATCCGGCAGCAGCCGAACCAGGTCGCCGGTCTTAAAAACCCGTTCACCCGGACAATCAGAATAAGGATTTGGCACAAATTTTTCCGCTGTCAGATCCGCCTTGTTCAAATATCCCCTGCTAACCCCATATCCGCCAATAAACAGCTCTCCTACACAACCTGTAGGTACGAGCCTATAATCCTTATCCAGGATCAGCATTTTTGTATTTGCAATAGGTTTGCCAATCGGAACCGAAACAGTATCTTCAGAACAAGATTTCACTTCATACATTGATACCCCGACTGCAGTTTCTGTAGGGCCATATGCATTAATGAAATTTCTCCCATCCATCAGTTTAACTGCAAGTTCTGAACTGCAAATCTCTCCACCGGCAATTATTACTTTTAGACTGGCAATTTCTTCCATATTCAGCATTGCAAGAATTGATGGGGTCATTATGGTTACAGATAAAGAATTAGTGCGGATAAACTGTTCCAGTTTTCTATAATCCAGTACTGTCATCTTATCTGGAATATAAAGGGGAGCCCCATTGATTAGTGCTGAAAATATATCTGCTACCGAACCATCAAAACCGAGTGAGAAAAACTGCAGTACTTTATGAGTGGAGTCAATGGTCCCTATTCTGGAAAACTCTTTAACAAAATTTGTTGCACCAATGTGTGAAATCAAAACACCTTTTGGTTTTCCGGTAGATCCTGATGTATATATCACATAAGCCAGATCTTCCTGAAAACATACGGAAGACGTATTTGAACTATCTTCTTTTGCTATTATATCCCATTCAGTATCAATATTGATCGTATTCAGTCCCCTAACTTTTTCATCATAAATACTTTGTGTAATAATGATTTTTAATCCTGAATCTGCAACTATATAGTTTAACCGGTCGTCAGGTATGGACGTATCAATTGGTACATATGCTGCCCCTGATTTAAGAACACCCAAAACAGCAATAATCATTTCAGCTGACCTGCTCACCAGCACACCAACAAAAGATTCATTCCTGATGCCAATATGATTCAGATAATTTGCTAATTGATTTGATCGTTGGTTAAGCTCCGCATAACTAAGTTTTTTTTCTCCAAATACAACTGCTATATTATCCGGAGTCCTTGCAGCCTGCTGTTCAAATAGCTTATGGAGACAATAGTTATCCTGAAGAATCTGACCATCGTTCCTGGAGTATTGCAGTAACTGTGACCTTTCACGCTCACTAATAAGGTTAATATCACCCAACAAAATCTCTTCGGAGCTGATTAATGACCCAAGTATCGTTATTAGGTTTTCCTGCATGTTAGAGGCAACCACAGGATCAAGATGATTAAGGTCATAAATCAATCGTAAATGCAATGTATCACTTAATCCCACAATAAGGGATAACGGATAATTAGTTTTCTCAGCAAACTGGATGTCATTGATCTGAATATTTTTTATCTCTGTATTCCTAAGTGCATCGGCAGGATAGTTTTCAAAAACCAGAATACTTTCAAATAATTGCTGAGAATTAGGAATTTTCGTTAATTTCTGAATATCGATCAATGGGGAATATTCATACTGCCGCATTTCAATCTGCAGTTTCTGTAATTCACTCAGCCATGACTTAAGTGTTATTTCAGGAGAAATCTTTACTCTTACCGGTAACGTATTTATCAATAATCCAATTATACTTTCGGCACCCGGCAAATCAACTGGTCTTCCTGATACTGTTGTTCCAAATACAATATCATTCTGTTGACTGTAAAGGCTTAGCAGCAAAGCCCACGCCCCCTGAACAATAGTATTCATTGTTAGTTGAAGCCGCCCCGCATACTTCTGTATCTCTTTAGTTAAATCTTTACTCAGGGTCACATTCGTTTCAGCAAAAATACCCTTCTCCCCGATTTTATTCTCATTTTTAAGGAGCATTGTGGGAGTATTTAAGTCCCCAAGTATTTTCCTCCAAAACTCTTCAGCCTCATGCTGTTTTTGTTTTTTTAACCATACTACATAATCCCTGTATGTCCTCGTAGGTTTATTATAATAATACTTGTTGCTGGAAATGGCTTCATACCTGAGCAATACCTCCCTGAACAATATCGGCATCGACCATCCGTCCAGCAGGATGTGATGATAAGTCCATAAAAAATAGAATGATTCGGCTCCCGTCTGCGCCAATACAAACCTCATGAGCGGAGCCTTAGTCATATCGAAACCCTTTTGCTGTTCTTCAAGACTGATGTTTTTCCGCCTGTTTTCCTGCTCGGTTTTTGAGAGGTGCTGCCAGTCATATTCCTGGAACGGGACCTCAATTTTTCTGCTGACAATCTGAAGGGGTTCTTTCAGACTCCTGCTGATAAATGATGTTCTTAGAATAGAATTATTATCCGCAAGTTGCTGCCATGCCAGCTTGAAAGCATTAACATTTAATTTACCAGTTAGTACACAGCTTACCTGTTCAATGTAAACTCCGGAATCCGGAGAAAGCAGGCTATGAAACAGCATACCCTGCTGCATCGGTGTAAGTGGATAAAAATCTTCAATTTCCTTTGTATTCATTCGTCTATTCCTTAGATCCATTTAATACTGATAATATTTTGTCGAGTTCCTGCTGATCCCATCCAAATTCCGAAAATTCGTTAGCCTTAAAATCAATACTCTGTAATTTTACAAAATCCACGATCTTCTGTATTTCATATATATAGGCATCCGCAAGGTTCTGTATTGTTTTGCTGTTAAATTGTTTTGCACTGAATACCCATTCAACAGTAAGCCTGCCTTTCATAATACCCGACGTTATTTCAATAAGATATGGCCTTTTATTTGAGGGTCCCCTCTCCGGCCCTTTTGCTTCCTGAGCAGGAATAATAGTGGAATCATCATTGGCATTATTATCAAATTGTCCCAGGTAATTAAAAGCTATTTCAGCATGAGGGATCATTTTCATACCTGTTCTTATCTCTTCAATTTTAGTTAAATATTTCAGGATACCATATCCAATACCCTTACCGGGAATCTGCTGAAGCTGTTCCTTTACTTTATCAACTGTTTCTTTTACTCCGGTAACTCCCTCTGAATCCAACAATACCGGGAATATACTCGTAAACCATCCGATTGTACGCGATAAATCCAAGTCCCCAAAAATATCCTCCCTGCCGTGACCTTCCATTTCAATGAACAGTCTGGATTCACCAGTTACCTTCTCAAATGCTTTCGTCAGGGCTGCAAGTAGTGAATGGTTAATTTCATTGTGCAGGACTTTAGGGACTTCTTTTAACAAGGCATTTGTTCTCTCTTCGTCCAATGATACCTGGATTGACACGGAGTCTTTTTCAAGATTTTCACCTTCAGGGTAGTCAGCCTGGACTCTAGTTATTCCTTCTTTTGCTAATCTCTGCCAGTACTCAAATTCACTTGTAACTTCAACCGACTGTGCG
>JBLMZM010000125.1:0-2865 GCA_050258815.1 Ignavibacteriales bacterium | reverse complement strand
AGAATGCAGGTACTTATGAAGTTAGTTTTGATGCCTCAAAACTCGCCAGCGGTATCTACCTCTACAACCTTACAAGCGGAAGCTTCTCTTCAACTAAGAAAATGATACTGATGAAGTAATTCCATATCTGGGTTATTAAAAAGCCGGTTTGAATAAAACCGGCTTTTTCATTTTAAAGAAAACAAAATATTATTATCTTTGTTGCAGGTGATTTAATTTCCTGAGGAGCCTTAGGAACCCGCGGGGATAATATTTCTGAAGATAGGGCCATTATACATTCATTAATTCGGGTTAAAGAATAATAAGATGTACATTTTAGGGATTTCCGCTTTTTATCACGATAGTGCCGCCTGCCTGGTGCACGATGGTAAAATTATAGCCGCTGCCCAGGAGGAAAGATTCACGCGAAAAAAGCACGACCATAATTTCCCTGAAAATGCCATAAAATATTGCCTCAGTTTTGCCGGAATATCCGGAAAGGAACTTGATCTGGTGGCCTTCTACGACAAGCCATTCCTGAAATTTGAACGGCTGCTGGAATCCTACCTGGCTTATGCCCCCAAAGGAATAAGATCATTTATTAAGGCTATGCCTCTCTGGATTAACCAGAAGCTCTGGATTAAGGACCTTATAAAGAAGAACCTTGAATATGAAGGAAAAATACTCTTTCCCGAGCACCATGAGTCACACGCCGCATCGGCGTTTTTTGCCTCTCCCTTCAGCCAGGCTGCATTTTTAACCATTGACGGGGTGGGGGAATGGACAACCACCAGTTTCGGCACCGGAAAGGAAAACCGGCTGAATATTATTGCTGACCTCAAATTCCCGCATTCACTTGGACTGCTTTATTCTGCATTTACCTATTATACAGGCTTCAGAGTAAATTCAGGCGAATATAAGGTAATGGGACTCGCACCGTACGGGGAGCCCAGATATAAAGATCTTATACTTAAAGAGCTTGTGGACCTTAAGGAGGACGGCTCATTCAGGATGAATATGGAATATTTCGATTATGCCGCGGGACTCACAATGACAGGCCGCAGGTTCAACAGGCTGTTCGGCGGAAAACCCAGGAAACCGGAATCACCTCTGACGCAAAAGGATATGGATCTGGCGCGTTCTGTGCAGGAGGTTACCGAAGAGATAATGCTTAAGATGGCTTCACATATAAAGAAGGAAACCGGCGAAAAGAAATTATGCCTGGCAGGAGGCGTTGCCCTCAACTGCGTCGGAAACGGCCGCTTGCTGCGCGAAGGACCTTTTGACGATATCTGGATCCAGCCGGCATCCGGTGATGCAGGCGGCGCCCTGGGTGCAGCATTGTTTGCCTGGTATCAGTACCTGGGCTATAACAGAACGGCTGATGAGGTAAATGACTTCCAGTCGGGTTCATTCCTGGGTCCCGAATATAGTGAGGCTGAGATTACGGATTTCCTTACTTCCCGCTCGATTGCATTTACCAGGCTGCACAATGGCGATATTCCTGCTGCAGTTGCAGAACTGATAAACTCAGAAAAGGTAATAGGCTGGTTTCAGGGCAGGATGGAATTCGGACCCCGTGCGCTGGGGGCCAGGACAATTATCGGGGACGCCAGATCGGCTAAAATGCAGTCCATAATGAACCTGAAAATTAAGTTCAGGGAAAGCTTCCGACCATTTGCTCCATCTGTGCTGGCCGAAAACATATGTGATTATTTTGATCTGGACCGGAAGAGTCCATACATGCTTCTGGTGGCAAACGTAAAAAAGGACCGCCGTAAAGAAATGAGTGAAAGTGAAAAGAATCTATTCGGAATAGATAAGCTCAACATTTTGCGTTCGGATATTCCCGCCGTAACACACGTGGATTATTCAGCCCGCATACAAACGGTGCACAGGGAAACAAATCCCCTCTATTATGATACAATCAGCAGGTTTAATGAAAAATACGGATGTGCAGTAATCGTCAATACATCCTTTAACGTAAGAGGGGAGCCGATAGTCTGCACACCTGAGGACGCATACAGATGCTTTATGCGTACTGATATGGATTACCTCATAATGGGGAACTGTCTGCTTAAGAAGGATGAGCAGGCTCCGGCAGCCGGGGATTCAGACTGGAAAAAACGGTTCAGGCCGGATTAATGGGAAGTAAAAAGAAATACATTATTGCTAAATTAACAAAGAATGATATATTACCGGATCAGAGAAGATTCTGCCGGATTCAGGTAAAGTAATATGATCCTTGATGAAATCAAAAATATTAAGAGTACCGAAAAAGAGCTCAAAAAGTTCGGGATCACAATTGGTGTGGCCCTGCTGGCCGGAGCTCTGCTGATGGTAAACAGGAATTATTACTATCCTTATGTTGCAATAGCAGGACTGGCTTTTATAATATTTGCCTATTCCTTCCCTCTGATGCTGAAGCCTGTGCAGAAGGTCTGGATAACACTTGCCATACTTCTGGGCTGGGTTTCCACTAGGGTAATACTTTCGCTGCTTTTCTACCTGGTGATTACACCGATAGGACTTATTGCAAGAATGCTGGGAAAGGTATTCCTTGACAAGAAGCCTGATAAAGGGAAAACCAGTTACTGGAACTACAGGGAGAAAAAAGAATATCTGCCTTCCGATACAGAAAGGCAGTTTTGATTTTTGAAATTTTTATTCAGGAAATCGTAATGAGTAGAATATCAATAGTGTCCGAATTATGGGAATTCCTAAAGGTCCGTAAAAAATGGTGGCTGGCACCCATTATTATTTTCCTGTTTTTGCTGGGAGGACTCATAATCCTGACTCAGGGATCTGCGCTTGCTCCCTTTATATATGCAATTTTCTAATAGTTAAATTTCAGGCCGGGTCCATGTTTCAGGCATCTTCCGGATG
>JBLMZM010000124.1:0-2613 GCA_050258815.1 Ignavibacteriales bacterium | reverse complement strand
TAGCGGCTGTTAATGTGGTTTTACCATGATCAACGTGACCAATTGTACCGACGTTAACGTGAGGTTTACTCCTATCAAATTTTTCTTTGGCCATCCTCGGTTCTCCTTCTTATTTTACTTTACTTTATAATCTAATGTTAAATTGTCACGGACTTTTTTGACTGTGTTTTTTCTGCAATTTCCTCTGCAATTGACTTCGGAACTTCCGAGTAGTGAGAAAACTGCATCGTATAGATTGCCCTGCCCTGTGTCATTGATCTCAGGACAGTTGCATAGCCGAACATTTCAGAAAGCGGTACCATGGCTTTTATAACCTGTGCATCGCGTCTTGCAGCAAATCCTTCGATTTTTCCTCTTCTGGAGTTCAGGTCGCCCATTACATCTCCGAGGTAATCCTCTGGTGTAGTAACTTCAACTGACATCATTGGCTCCAGGAGAACAGGTCTTGCACGACGGGCACCTTCCTTGAACGCCATAGAACCGGCAACCTTAAAGGAAATTTCATCAGAGTCAACTTCGTGGTATGAACCGTCATACAATTTAGCTTTTATATCCACGACCGGAAAACCTGCAATAACGCCGTTACGCATAGCTTCCTGAATACCATTTGATACTGCAGGGATATATTCCTTAGGCACAACACCGCCAACAATACCATTTATAAACTCATAACCTTTACCAGGTTCATTCGGGCCGAGCTCAATCCAAACGTGACCGAATTTACCGCGTCCGCCAGACTGCTTAACAAATTTACCTTCAGCGTTAACAGTTTGTGTAATTGATTCTCTGTAAGCAACCTGCGGTTTACCAACGTTTGCCTCAACCTTAAACTCTCTTTTCATTCTGTCAACGAGGATTTCCAGGTGAAGCTCGCCCATACCGCTGATGAGTGTCTGACCGGTTTCTTCATTAACCTTAATCCTGAATGTAGGATCTTCTTCTGAGAGTTTCTGCAAAGCGTCAGAAAGTTTATCCTGATCTGCTTTGGTCTTAGGTTCAATTGCAATTTCAATAACCGGTTCAGGGAATACCATCTTCTCAAGAACAATTGGATCTTTTTCTCCGCAGAGTGTGTCACCTGTTTTTGTATACTTGAGGCCGATTATTGCGGCAATGTCGCCGGCTTTAATTTCATCTATGTCAAGACGCTGGTTAGCATGCATCTGCAGAATGCGTCCGACTCTTTCTTTCTTTCCGCTTACAGAGTTAAAAACGTATGAACCCGCTTTCAGGGTGCCGCTGTAAACTCTGACATAGGTCAGCTTTCCAACAAAAGGATCTGTCTGAATTTTGAAAGCTAAACCCGCAAAATCTTCTTTTTCATCAATTTTACGGTACACTTCGTCGTTTGAATCGGGGTGATGTGTCTTCAGGTCACCCACGTCAACCGGTGAAGGCAGAAAATCCACAACTGAATCGAGGAGCTTCTGTACACCCTTGTTCTTAAAGGAGGAACCGCAGAGAACAGGTATAATCTTCGACTGAATTGTAGCTGTACGTAAAACTTTTCTAATTTCTTCTTCAGTTATTTCCTGGCCTTCGAGATACTTTTCAAGAAGCGTGTCATCAACATCGGAAACAGCTTCAAGCATCTTTGTTCTGTATTTGTTAGCCAGTTCTTTCAGACTGTTAGGAATATCAATTTCATCGTATTCGGCGCCAAGGCTTTCTTCCTTGTAAATTCTGGCCTTAAATTTCATAAGGTCAATTTCGCCGGCAAACATGTCGCCTTCACCTATAGGAAGAACGATTGGAATAGCGTTTGCGCCAAGACGTTCATGCATCATTTCAACTGCATGAAAGAAGTCGGCACCGATTCTATCCATTTTGTTAACAAAAGCGATTCTTGGAACACCGTACTTGTCAGCCTGACGCCATACGGTTTCCGACTGCGGTTCAACACCGCCAACGGCGCAAAATAATGCAACTGCGCCATCCAGAACACGAAGTGATCTTTCTACTTCAACTGTAAAATCAACGTGTCCCGGTGTATCAATAATATTTACTTGATGACCTCTCCAAAAACAGGTAGTTGCAGCACTGGTAATTGTAATACCACGTTCTTTTTCCTGCTCCATCCAGTCCATCGTAGCTGCGCCTTCGTGAACCTCACCGATGCGGTGGGTCTTACCGGTATAAAACAGTATACGCTCTGTAGTCGTTGTTTTACCGGCATCGATGTGCGCCATAATGCCAATATTTCTTACTTTATCTATACTAACTCTATCTGCCATAAAACTTTAATCTTTCCTTTTATCCTTACCATTTAAAGTGTGCAAATGCCTTATTAGCTTCTGCCATTTTGTGTGTATCGTCTTTTTTCTTAATTGAAGAACCTTCGCCATTGGAAGCAGCTATTAATTCCGAAGCGAGTTTAGCAGCCATCGATTTGTCGTTTCTGGCTCTGGCATAGGTTTTCAACCAGCGGAAAGCCAATGCAAGTCTGCGCTCGGGCCTAACTTCCATAGGAACCTGATATGTTGCTCCGCCGACTCTTCTGCTTCTTACTTCAACATATGGCTGAACATTGTTAACAGCCTTGGTGAATACTTCCATGGCTGGTTTCTTTGTACGCTCTTCAATAAGGCTGAAGCTGTCGTAAATTACTTTGCG
>JBLMZM010000123.1:0-37712 GCA_050258815.1 Ignavibacteriales bacterium | reverse complement strand
ATCTGAATTATTTACAAAATCATATCCGCCAATTACCTTATAACCCTTTCCCACCCCTCCACCAAGATCCGGGTGCATATAGTCAACACCCGTATCCAGAATGCCGACAACGATGCTGTCTCCCTGATCACCATACCTATACCATACAGAGTCGGCCTTTATGAGTCTGACAGTCTGATCCAGGTCAATTTTCACCTTCTCTTCCAGGCGTATTTTTTTTACGTACGGCAGGGAGGATATTGAATAGAACAGCGCCCTGGGGATTTTGTACCCTGCCCCGTTAAAAAGCTTATAGAATTCCCTTTTCTTCTGAGGAGCCTCAGGAGTAAGGCCATAGGCCTTGCATGCATTCAAATGCAAAGCCAGGATATCGGCCGAAAGCTGCCTCTGCGCTGCATTATAAGAGGCGAGAGCTGTTTTATAAAGGCCCGGCTTATACATTACCGCACAGAGAGGAGCATCTTTGAGTTCAATAATCACGTCAATCATTTCAGCCATATCGCAATCATTCACTCTGACAGAATCACCCGTTATGATTGTGTTGTAGTCATGTCCTGGCTTTTGCCAGACAGTATATTCCACGCGGTTATTCCGTCCTTCATTCTGACGGGTGGAAATAATATTCTGTGCTGCACAAGCATTGCACAGCAGGATGGCATACAGAAGCGGCTCGAACAGGAAGCGCATATTTGATTCCTTCTGTTAAAAATATACTACAATCATTTACGGGTGAAGACTGTCAGAGAATACTATATCGGTCAGCAGGAAGAATTATTACTGAGGGAAATTTATACTTAATCAGTTTTCATGTAAATACGTACTTGTACGTATTTTTAAAGAAACTTTTCGCAAAATTACATAGCTCAATTCCGTGTTTGCACAGACCCGGGAGAAATATTCTGTTCAAAAAGCAGCCTTCCTGAACTACAGACATCTCTCTTCAAAAGCCCGTCATCCCTTTGTAATTCCATGCTTAATATTCCGCTTTTTAAAGAAATACGTGGATATATTTCAAATCTTTTTATATGTTCGTAGTCATACCTTTTGAGCCGCTCTCTGTCTGATCAAGGCCTTCTTTGTAACTCTTTGATCTCCATAAAAATAATCCTGAGTGCCGGCTTAATCAGGCGGTCCTGGCAGAAGATCCGGAATCCGTGAAACGCCGGATTCTTTTACCTGGCATACCGTAACCTGGCAAATATTTCTACAAACAGAATGGATTTTTGAAATGCTCCGCATAAAGGCCCTGAAAATAGTTTTTGTGTTCCTCTTCCTGCAGGCTCAAACTGGACTGATCTTTTCACAGGTTGATAAGACTAAAGAAATAGACAAAGTGTTAAATGATTTTTACAGCTCGGGAAAATTCCAGGGTTCAGTCCTTATTGGCAACGATAACGGGATTGTTTACGAAAAGGGATTTGGTTATTCCAATATTGAATACAGCGTACCGAATACACCTCAGACAAAATTCAGGATTGCCTCTTTAACCAAGGCTTTTACCTCCCTGCTCGTAATGCAGCAGGTTCAGGAAGGTAAAATAAAGCTGGATGCCAGGATTACGGATTACATCCCCGACTATCCCGCAAAGACGGGCAGTAAGATAACCATTCAGCACCTGCTCTCGCATACTTCGGGACTGGGACACTACGAGGTAATACCAGGATTTTTCCAGTACAACAGTTATCTCCCTTACAAACATACAGATTTCATTAAGCTGTTCTGGAATCAGCCTTTACTTTCTGAGCCGGGCACTAAGTTCAGGTATTCGAGTCTGGGATACTATATTCTGGGCGTCATCCTTGAGAAGGTAACCGGAAAAACCTACGAGGAGCTGCTGAATGAAAGGATTCTGGATAAGCTGGGCATGAAATATACTAGTATAGATAATCACAAAAGAATTGAGATGAACAGGGCCAATGGTTATGAGAAGACCGGTAATGGCTATCTTAACGCGGCTTACAGGAACATGACCACAGCCCTTGCTACGGGCGATATACTTTCAACCGTGGGGGATTTGTATCTGTGGGATAGAGCACTGTATACAAACAAGCTGGTTTCATTTAAGACCAGGGATATGATCTTCACGCCAAACAAAGACAGCTATGGTTACGGCTGGAGTATATACAACATTGTGCTGCCCGATGGGGAAAGGACGCGTGTAGCATCGCATACTGGAACGACATCCGGATTTTTATCCATAATCACCCGTTATATTGATAAGCACACCGTAATTATACTGCTGTGCAACTCGGATAAATCCGACACGGAAGGCATTACCGAGGCCCTGAAAAACATAATATTCGATAACCCGCAGCTGGTAAAAAAGGGACAGGCCACCCCCTGAGCCGCCAGCTTTCGATGGGAAAATGATACAGCTAATACCCTCGGAATGAACTATGGCGGCTGCTATTATAAATACATTTGTTTTAGGCCTCATTTTTTTTATTATTAAAGAGCTATAGCTATCGGTATTAAAGTATAGCCGGGAGATCTGTAATTATTTATGCCCTGCCGGGTAAAATTATTATAATTTCCTTGTGTGCATAAATAAAGGATGCCCTGCTTTTTGCTGTTATCCTTGCAGCACTATTTTCAGTTGAAATTTCTGAAGGCGGATTGAATCTCCAACCCGGATAGGGATATCTATCGCCTGCTTTCGGAAACAACAGGAAATTTGGGAAATGGACATGTACAATCTGAATATAGGAGACGGAATGTACTATGAAAAATTTCGATCTATCTGCTTATCCCGGTCTATCCTCGGATCAGGCGGCCAAAAGCCTGCAGGAAAACGGATACAATGAATTACCAGCGACAAAAAAAAGAAGTGTTATTGTTATCGCTTTTGAAGTAGTAAAAGAACCAATGTTCCTTTTACTGGTTACCTGTGGAATTCTTTATCTGTTTCTGGGTGATATCCAGGAGGCATTGCTGCTGCTGGGATTTGTATTCGTGATTATGGGCATCACATTCTTTCAGGAAAGAAAAACTGAAAATGCGCTTGAGGCATTAAGGGATCTCTCGAGTCCGCGTGCACTGGTGATAAGGGATGGCAGTGAAAAACGCATTGCGGGCAGAGAAGTTGTGCCTGGTGATATTATCGTGATCTCTGAAGGCGACAGGGTACCTGCAGATGCAGTTGTTTTGCAGTCAGTCAGTTTAAGCGCGGATGAATCTCTGCTGACGGGGGAATCAGTCCCTGTACGAAAAGTTAACCTTCCAAATAATGCAGTTCCATCTGTTTCAACAGCACCGGGCGGCGATGATCAGCCATACATTTATTCCGGGTCAATGATTGTTCAGGGACAGGGAGTGGCCCGCGTACTGACAACCGGCCAGGCAACTGAGCTGGGGAAAATCGGTAAAGCAATCAGCAGCATTGAAATTGAAGATACTCCCCTGAAGAAAGAGACAGGAAGACTGGTAAAGAATATCGCAATAGCAGGTGCCTCACTCTGTCTGGCCGTAATACTTATTATAGGTCTTGTCAGAGGTGAGTGGCTCCAGGGCTTCCTTGCAGGCTTAACCCTTGCAATGGCCATACTTCCGGAGGAATTCCCTGTGGTTTTGACAATTTTTCTTGCCCTGGGAGCCTGGAGAATTTCAAAAAGGAATGTTTTAACCAGGAGGGTCCCTGTTGTGGAAACGCTTGGGGCTACAACTGTATTATGCGTGGATAAAACCGGCACTCTTACGCTGAATCAGATGGGAATCGGGAAATTTTATGCCGGGGAGCAATATCTGGACACAAAGGCAATTGAAACCCGCCCCATCCCCGAACACTTTCACGCCCTGGTTGAATATGGAATACTGGCCAGCCGCAAGGATCCCTTTGACCCGATGGAAAAAGCATTAAAAGTCCTGGGAGAGCTCAAACTCGCCGGGACAGAGCACCTGCATAACGACTGGCAGCTGGTAGAAGAATATCCTTTATCGGGTGAACTGCTAGCAATGTCCAACGTCTGGAAGTCCGAAAGCAGGCAGCAGTTCACCATTTCTGCCAAAGGAGCTCCGGAGGCAATAATTGATCTTTGTCATCTGAACGACGGGGAGAGGA
The DNA here is from genome assembly GCA_050258815.1 of Ignavibacteriales bacterium. GTDB lineage: Bacteria > Bacteroidota > Ignavibacteria > Ignavibacteriales > SURF-24 > JAAXKN01. The sequence continues at coordinate 33,655 of JBLMZM010000123.1, read as the reverse complement.
AATGTTTATCAGACATAGTTGATGAAATAAGCGGCGAGGGGTTCAGGGTATTGGGGGTAGCCGAGGCAGCTTTCGGAATAAAAGATCTCCCGGGCAACCAGCACGACTTCGATTTCAGGTTTATCGGTTTTATTGGATTTGCCGATCCTGCCAGACCCGCAGTACCACAGGCAATAAAGGAATGTTATAAGGCTGGCATCAGGGTAATTATGATTACGGGCGACCATCCGGGTACGGCAATGAACATAGCCAGGCAGATCGGACTTAAAAATTATGAGAATGTTATTACAGGACAGGAGCTTGCGGCTATGAGTGAGGTGGAATTGGCAGACCGCAGCCAAGACACCAACATATTCTGCCGTGTTGTACCGGAGCAGAAATTAAAAATTGTAAATACGCTTAAACTTTCAGGCGAAATCGTTTCAATGACGGGTGATGGAGTTAATGACGCTCCGGCATTAAAATCCGCCCACATTGGAATTGCCATGGGCGGAAGAGGAACCGATGTAGCACGCGAGTCCGCTTCCCTGGTTTTATTGGATGATGATTTTTCATCCATAGTTGGTGCTGTAAAAATGGGAAGACGGATCTATGATAACCTAAAGAAAGCAATGTCGTATATAATTTCCATACACGTTCCGATTGCCGGCTTGTCACTGCTTCCACTTTTTATTAACAGGGATCTGATACTTTTACCAGTGCATATTGTTTTCCTGGAACTGATCATTGATCCTGCCTGCTCGATCGTATTTGAGGCAGAAAAAGAAGAAAAGGATTTACTGTCCAGGCCTCCGAGAAAAGTAAACGAGCCGTTGTTCGGCAGGAAAAGTGTCTTCTTCAGTCTCCTCCATGGGATTACAGTATTACTTGTTTCGATGGCGGTATATTTCATTTCAATTGATAGTAATAAAGGTGATAATGAGGCGCGTGCAATGGCCTTTACTACACTTATACTTGCAAACATTGGACTAATACTCAGCAACCGTTCCTGGAGCACCAATATATTTTCATTGCTTGGAGAAAAGAACACGGCCTTTAACTGGATTGCAATTGGGGCGGTTGTTTTTCTGGCCATGGCATTATTTGTTCCGCAGGTTACCAGGCTATTCCGTTTCAGTTATCTTCATGTGAATGATTTGATTACCTGTCTGCTTGCCGCAATTGCAAGCATTTTAGTCACGGAATTATCTAAACTAATAAACCAGTGGTACAAAGGGAAGCAGGCCCAAAATGAGTAAAATAAATTATTCGATAACTCCCGGAGGGACTTTTGGATAGGGCGGCCTGAAGTTCTGATTTCCCTGATTAGAATATGCTACTGAAAATAGTAGTACTGATGAGTTAGCGATATAATTCAGAGAAGATCCTCCTATGATTTATCAATAAATATAATATTTAGCCCCCAGCAGCAAATTCCCGCCATATTCATCTCTTATATGCAGATTGGCCTCGGCAATTAAATTCAGATTCTTCCAAACGTTTACATCTGCCCCAAAGCCCAACAGGTATGATCTTACAACCTTATCATTTTTGGAATCCAGCTTCGTATATACCCCTTTGACGTAAACGCCCATTTCATCAGTATTCTGAAGCGACAGTCCCATGCCTCCAATAAAGTAAAATAGACCTATATTCCACTTAAGGTTGCACATTAGATCAACGAGCCTGATTTTTGGATCCTTCTGTACAAGATTCATATAAATACCAACGTCCTCTACCTCGTGCTGTGAGTAATAAAGCTGGGTCTGTAAAGAAAAGTCGCTGCTTATAGGAAATTCAACTCCTGCCGAGGTCTGCAGGGCACTGCGCCAAATGCTGGATTCATTAAAGCCCCCCAGATCATAACTGGAAGAGCCCATTTTCAATACAACCGCAACACTCCTGTTTTGTGCAAACTGGATGCTGCTTAACAGCGTAAGAAAAAGAATAACTCCGGTAAAATATTTCATATATACTTCTCCTGATAGTTTGTTCCTTTTACCCATCCGCCGCCTTCGGTCGGCCATCCATAAGCCGCCGTTCCAATCAGTGCTGAAGCGCTGTATTTATTTTCCTGGCTAAAGCTTTCCTGATTTACAGATAATGATGCCAGCAATAGGATGAATGCGATATTAGTTAATTTCATTTTAATTGATTCTTTTAATTGGAGTTTCAGTTATTCAATACATCCCATCCTTCAATTCCGATGATTCAAGGCATTGAACTGTTCCAACATATGGGTGAATTTTTGGATAGAGACAATTTACAGATTAAGAAAGTTAAATTCTGCCGGGCGGAAGCAGTTTGAATATTTTGTCAGGTATCTTTGAATTTATGAAACCGTCTATGCTTTCCTTGTTCTTATTATATTTAATGCCGAGCCAGATTATAAATATTCCGATTAAAGATAATATAAAAGGGAACATTAAGGAATCCCTGAATACAATTGACGAGAGGTGGTATAAGTATCCATAAACACCCAATACACCAAAGACAATAAAAACCCTTCTGTTAAATAAAACAGAAATCACCATAAGAAAAAGATTGACGCATAAATATAAAAATTTATTTAATTCTGAATTTGAATCCATCAGGCTTAAACCTCCCCAGAAACATATCATTCCAAACAGATAGAGCCAGAATGCATAATCCTTTTGTGTTTTCCTGTCTATTAGATAAGCAAAGAGCAGAATAAACAGACCAAAATACAGAGATACTATTTCCCTTTGCTGCCAGGACAGTTGGTCATGTGTAAAAATAATCGGAGTTATATCTATGGAAAGAAACCAAAGTGAAAATGCCAAAGGAAAGGTCAGGAAAGTGAAGTCATATTTCATCAGGAATAAAATTGATACAATAATAGTTACTGTCTCTAACATAAACCAGCCGCTTCGGACCAGGATATAAAAATCTTTGTAATTCCCCGGAGCTTCATAACCCCAAATTTTGAAATATTCCTGTATTGAGTAGATTATTAAAGGAACCATGAAAACCGCTGATGTCAGGAGCAATCCACCTGGAATCTCGGTGCGCTTTTTATAATAAAGATTATTACCGAAAAAGAATAATCCTGAGAAATATAAAATTCCTACGGCAAATAATCCTAAAGCATTATATTTGGCAAAAGCCTCTGTGGCAAACCAGGTCATTGCTGAGATTACAATTAATGCCCCGAAGTAATAAAGTACATTTGAACCGGTGAATCCTGCCTTCCCCTGGTTTATTTCATAAAAATGAGTCCAGAGGTTATCTGCCTGCTCATCTGAAATGATACCTTCTGCAGCAACATTTTTTAATTCTTCTTTTGTAATTGTTATCTTCATAATAAGCTGCTTATATAAATAAACTAGTAGGATTTTTCCTGTTCAATATATTGTTTTTGTTAATATAGTTCAAAATTGTATACTTCCGAAGTATTACATTTTTTCATCCTTCCGCTCCCGCCATCGAAAAACCCACTTAATGTTAAAAAGATCAAAAATATTCATACCCGTACTGATAAAGGAAGTAGAAGTCATTCCGGTTTCTGTTATAATGATTTTCTTTTAGCTCAACTATATTGCCGTTGTCATCATATTTATATGTAAACTGGTTAATAATAAATCCATCAGGCTCAATCGAAGTTTCCTCAGCCTTCTGTCCGTCTTTGTTATATTTATGAATAGTTCTGCGGAATACTTTCCCGTCAGGATGAACCCCTAGTTCTTCAACTTAGGTCAATTCTCTGGAATTTCAGAATATTTAAAATAAAAATGCTTCAAATCCTTTGGAAAATGAAGCTTTCTGTGAGCGCGGGTAGTTTCGAGCCACCGGCCCTTCCGGCTAAATGTCGGGGTGCTCTGCCCGGGTAATCCTATAGTTTAAAATAAAAAAACCCTGGAAGTTGTTTCCAAGGTTTTTTCTGTGAGCGCGGGTGGTTTCGAACCACCGACCCTCTGCTTAAAAGGCAGATGCTCTACCCCTGAGCTACGCGCCCATCCTTTTATATCAAAACACGGCCTAAGCCCGTTTCGAGATAACAAATATACAATTAATTTAAGAATTTGCCAACACTTATTCAAAAAATTTATTGCGGGTCCGCTTTTTATCCCCTGCCAATTCACCCATAATCTAAACTTTAACACGTTAATTTATTGTAATTTTTTGTATATTTGGCAAAACTTTGCAAAGTAAATTTTATATGAGAAAGAATTCGAAAATACTTATTTCTGATGATGATGAGACCTTATGCTATCTGCTTAAAGAAGAACTCCTTAATGAAGGGTACATTGTTGAAGTCGTCTTCGACGGTAAATATGCAATCGACAGGATCAAAAACAAAAACTACGACCTCCTGCTGCTCGACCTCCAGATGCAGGAAGTTAATGGCGAGGAAGTGCTCGATTTTATTAAGAACCACTCGCCTAACCTGCAGGTAATCATTCTTACTGCAAAATCCGAGATCCGTACGGCTATCGACTGCATCAAAAACGGCGCATACGATTTTATTTCAAAACCTTACGACTTCGATGAGCTGCTGCTTACTATCGACAGGGCAATTGAGCATAAGGAACTGGTGGTCAAAAACACAGTGCTTTCTTCAAAGTTCAACCAGAAGGCCTCCAATAAAATCGTCGGCGAAAGTAGACAGATCCAGCATACAGTCAACCTGGCCATGCGTGCTGCTAAATCGGATTCTAATATTCTCCTTGAGGGTGAAACCGGTACAGGTAAGGAACTGATGGCTGAGTTCATCCACCGCCACTCCGAAAGATGCGACAGACCCTTTGTTATTATTAACTGCGCCTCCCTGCCCGACCAGCTCATCGAAAGTGAACTCTTCGGTCACGAAAAAGGAGCCTTTACCGACGCTAAAGCCCCTAAACCGGGCCTCGTGGAAATTGCAGACGGCGGCACCCTGTTCCTCGATGAAATTGGGGAAATGAGCCTCACTCTTCAGCCTAAACTGCTCCGCTTCCTCGAAAACGGAGAGTATAGAAGGGTCGGCGGTATTTCCAACCTGAAATCCAGCGTCAGGGTAATTGGCGCAACAAACAAGAACCTGATCGAGGAATCGGATAAGAAACTGTTCAGGCGCGACCTGCTCTTCCGCCTTAACGTTATTACACTTACTATACCTCCCCTGCGCGAACGCCAGGAGGATATTCTTCTTTTGGCAAACCACTTTCTCGGCCTGAAATCACCCATCAGGGAACCCAGAAGCCTTTCGCCTGAAGCTGAAAAATCCCTGCTGCAATACAGATTTCCTGGCAATATAAGGGAACTGCAGCATATCATCGAACGCGCTATAATCTTTGCAGAGGATAATATTATCCGTCCTGAGGACCTTAATCTGCCTGCAGCTTACCTGCAGCAGCCATTATCAGAACAGGATACTTTTATGTCAGACCAGGGACAGGAGATTATTCCGCTCGATGACCTGGAAATGCTCCATATTAAAAGAGCACTCGAACATTTCGACTGGAACAGGGAAAATACGGCTAAGGTGCTGGGCATCAGCCAAAAAACACTTTATTCCAAAATATTAAAGTATCAGCTGCGCCAGCAGAACTGAACACTCACCCGCTCTTTCTCTCTGTGAGCGGCAGGGCTATTGCAGGAAATTACGCTGCCAGTATAAGGGCAGATAACCATATATTAACAGAATGGGACAATAATGGATCCCGAGACTAAAGATAACCTGCTTTTCGTAAAGGAATGGGAGAATATTTTAACTCTCCTTGTCAGGGAGAACTCCCTTGAAGCGCTGGCAGATGAATTTCTTATGCGCAGCGTTAACCTTACTCACAGCTCTTTCGGAATATTGCTGTTTGCTGACGAGGAAGTAAAAACCCAGATCGACTACAGAATATGTGACAAGAACGGCCTTCTGAAAGATAAAGGCGCAATAGGTGAAATCAGGTCCAGCCTTAGCTACATAATTGAATGGTTCAAACTCAACCGCAGATCACTCACTGTTAAATCCACAGATGAAAATAATATAGCCTATAATATTATTTCAGAACTGCAGGCAAAATACCTTGTCATTACGCCCAGCTTCACTAATAATTCAATTATGGCCCTTTCCCTGCTGGTGAGAAATGACCTGCCATATACCCCCGCCGAAATAAGCGGAATTGAACAGTTCTCTTCTATTCTTGCCTTTGCGGTAAATAACCTGCTTACGAGCAAACTTAACGCGGCGCTTGAAAATAAATTACAACAGTCACAAAAGCTTGAAACCATTGGCAAGCTTGCAAGCGGCATGGCTCACGATTTTAACAACCTGCTCTCCAGCATATTCGGCAGCCTTAACCTCCTGAAAAGAAAACTTGCCGATAAGCCCGAAGTGTTCTATCTGCTGGAAAATATCGAGAAGTGCTCTGCACGCGCGGCCGACCTTACAAAGGGCCTGCTATCCTATGGTAAACCTACGGCAAAGAGAAAAACCCTTATCAAGCCTGATGACCTCCTGAAGGAACTGATGATAGTCATTAACCAGACCTTCCCTGATTCAATTGAAGTTGAAAAGAATTTTCAGACAGATCTGCATGATATACTCGGCAATGCAACGGAAATTTACCAGGTGCTGCTTAATCTCTGCATTAATGCTAAGGAGGCAATTAAGGGTAAGGGGAAAATTACAATTGAAACTAAGAATGTTGTCATCGATGAGAAAAAGAAATTCGACTTCCCTCTTCTGAACCAGGGGAGCTATGTCTGCTTTACAGTTAAGGATACCGGGGAGGGAATAAGCGATGAGAACCTGAATAAAATATTTGATCCTTATTTCTCAACAAAACAGAAGGATACCGGCTCTGGATTAGGACTTTATGTAACCTATGGAATAGTTAAAGCCCACGGCGGCATTATTGACGTGTCAAGTAAACCAAATGCCGGAACTGAGTTTAACGTTTACGTCCCCTCCTTTGATAAGAGTGCAGCCGCTGACGTTCCAAGGACAGAAAAGATCATACTCCTTGCTGATGATGAAACGATGCTGAGGGATATCCTGGCTGAACTGCTGGAATCCTATGACTTCCAGGTGATCAGCGTTCAGAACGGACTCGAGGTGCTTCACGTGCTCACTGAAGAAATTAAGGTCGATCTGCTTATCATCGATTATAAAATGCCTGAAATGGATGGTATGACGTGCATTAAGAAGATTCGCGAATTGAATATACAGGTCCCTGTCATCTTGTCCACCGGCAGCTCAACGCCTAAAACCGATGAGGAGTTTAAGTCCATGAAAATCGACTCAATACTCACCAAGCCATACGAGTTTGAAAGAATGCTGGAAGAGGTGAAAAAGCTAATATAAAAAAGCAGGCATTACTGCTACTTTTCACCCAGATCGACCATTTTAATGTTATTAACATATGGGGAGAAATTAGGGTTCTTGATTGACTTGAACTTCTCCAGCACGTTGTTGATATCCTTTATTGCAGTTTCAATAAAACCGATTTTCTTCAGTATTGCCTCGCGCGATATCTCATCTTTGCCTACTTCCCTTTTAATCGCGGCAATTGAAAGATTTATAAGCGTGAGCGGCTGCTTGATCTCGTGGTTTGCAGTTACAACCGTAGCAGTAAATGTATTTACCTTCTCCAGCTCCAGCAGCAGTTTATGCGTTTCTCTCAGCTTCAGCGCAGAGTTTATCCTTGCCAGCAGCTCAACCTTGTTAACTGGTTTCCTGATGTAATCGAAGGCACCTGCCTGCAGGCCTTCCTTTGTACCCTCTGCCTCTGTTTTTGCCGTAACCAGTATAACCGGTATGTCCTTAGTACCCGGAGTATTTACAAGCGTACGGCAGACCTCCAGTCCGTTCAAACCGGGCATCATTACATCCAGCAGAACCAGATCCGGCAATTCGTTTATGGCTTTTTCAAGTCCGCTCTGTCCGTCATAAGCGGTTATTACTTCAAAACCTTCCCTCTGCAGCCTGTCCTGCAGCAGGAATACACTATCCGGATGGTCATCAATAACTAATATTTTTTTCATTTTCTGATTCTGCTGTTTTATTGAATAATAATTTTTCTATCTTAAATGACAACACGCCCGGATTTACAGGCTTCGGTACAAAATCAGTAAATCCATTCCTTATAAGTATCCCCTTCTCTTCTATCATGGCAAGTGCTGTAAGTGCAAAAACCGGTATATCGCTGAGGTTCCTGTCAGCCCTTATTTTTTTTATAGTTCCAAATCCATCCAGCTGAGGCATCATTATATCCAGCAGGATAAGGTCCGGTCTGAAGCTCTGCAGCCTTGTAAGGCATTCAAGCCCGTTCTTTGCAAAAACAGTTTCACAACCCGATTTCCTTACTATTTCTCCGACGGTGAAGAGCGTATCTGTGTCATCATCAACTATAAGCACCTTTGGCTTTGAATTGCTGCCGATGACCTGATTATTTTCCATGTTTACGGACTCATCCTCCTCTTCAGGTTTTGAATCGATCCATATTGCCGAGGTATCTTCCACCGGGAACCCCTCTTCAAAATGAATACGGTCCCTGATTACCTTCAGGATATCGATCCTGTTGCCTCTGGATTTGATTGTCGCTTTTTCAATGCTGTCTGTTATCAGATCCAGTTCATCTGTCTCAGGCTCCGCGGGCATGCAGATGATTACCGGAATGTCCTTCGTCTCAGCCGAGGTTTTCAGCTTATACAATACATCTATGCTTTCGCCCCTGTTCATCATCATGTCCAGCAGTACCAGATCGGGCTTCATTTTTGAAATTGCCTTATATGCATCCTTCGTATCGTGCAGAGCCGTTACCCTTAAATCCTTTCCGGCAAAGGCGTTGTTAAGGTGTTTAATATCTTTTTCATCTGTTCCGGTATATGCTATGTTCTGTATTCCGGATGCTGTGAGTGTTTCAAACTTCAGGATCAGGTGGCTCAGCCTTTCCGGACTCAGCGGCTTCAGCATATAATCGTATACTTCCAGCCCATATCCGAAATTCAATTCATCTATGGTGTTAAGCAGAATGACCGGCACCTCAGACGTACAATCATCTTTTTTAAGCACGGTGAGTGCCTCCCAGGCTTTCCGCCCGGGCAGCAGAATATTAAGCACAATTGCAAATGGATGCAGCTCGGCTGCCTTCCTTAAACCTTCAGTGATGTTATCAGTAGTAACTACCTCGTAACTTTTGGATGTCAGATACTGACTGATTATTTTCCGGTTCTCCATACTATGATCTATAACCAGCACCGTATGCATACTTGCCTTATTGCCTGTTGCCATACTCACTTCTTCAGCTGAATCTCTTTCCGGTTTAATGTCCTTTACAATACCAACCGGCACCGTAAATATAAAGGTTGATCCTTTGCCAAGCTGGCTTGTACATGTAAGACTTCCTTCCAGCAGTTCAGCATACCGCCTGCTGATTGCAAGTCCAAGTCCCGTGCCGTTATACTTTCTGGTTGAGGTTCCGTCCACCTGACGAAACTCCTCGAAAATGATCTGCATATCCTCTTCGGCAATACCGATCCCGGAATCCGTAACCTCGAACTGAAGTTTATTGTTCTCAATTATGCGGGTTTTTAGCAGCACCATTCCTTCTTCAGTAAACTTAACCGCATTGCCAAGCAGGTTGATCAGAACCTGTGTGATCTTAAACTTATCTGAGTTTACTGATATATCTGCGCTCAGTTCATTGTGAATTACGAAGTTGATATTCTTATCGCGCGTAAGGGGTGATATCTGCGATTCTATTTCACCCAGAAGATCCTTAAGACGGAAGTCCTCGGGATACAATTCCATTTTCCCTGCTTCCACCTTTGAAAAATTCAGTATATCATTAATCAGTCTCATCAGCCTGTTGCTGTTTCTATGGACGACATTCAGCTTCTCTTTAATATCATGATCCAGCTGCTTGTCGGACATAATGATTTCAGTAAGTCCCAGTATGGAGTTAAGAGGTGTTCTGAGCTCATGCGACATGCTGGCAAGAAACTGGCTCTTGAGCATTGTGGCGCCAATGGCCTTCTCCTTCTGCACTTCCAGCTCTTCCGCCTTTTCCTTCAGCTGATTGTGCAGTTCAACCAGAGTTTTATTTTGCTGAGTGATCTGTTCATTCTGTTTCTGATATTCTTCATTGAGTACCTTCAATTCAGTTACTAGGTTTTCCAGCTGCCTGAATGCGCCCGCATTGCTGAGGCCTATTGCAAGCTGGTGATGTATATTCTCAAGGTAGGATTTCACACCCTCTTTCAAGGGAGAAACTGAGCCAAGCTCTAGTACTGCAATTACTTTTTTATTATATACGACAGGATAGATCAACAGATACCTGATCTCCAGACTTACAAGTCCCGAATTTACGCGCGGGAAGTTTTCACTAAAATTAAACTCAGCCTCTTCACACTTTTCGATCACCCTCTTATACAGATCTATGCGCTCACCAGTCAGCTTATTATCATTCTGCAGTCCATACGAGGAAAGCAGTTTCGGCGTGCCTTCCTCCACCAGGTACAGTCGGCCGACGGTAAAATCTGCGGACCTTATTATTTTTGTAAGCGCCGCATCCGAAATCTCTTTAATGGCAGGGTTCTGGTTAATTAGCGTAATGAATTCCGTATATTCATTCTTAGCTTTTTCATTCTTTTCCAGTTCATCGAGCATGCTGTTAAAGGCCATTCCAAGCCTGCCGAGTTCGTCCTTGGTTATCATGCTCACCCTGTGCTTCAGGTCTCCGCTGCGCGTAATATCGGCAGCCTCTGAAAGCTGTGTGATCTGGCGTCTGATCTTTTCCGTAAATATGAGTACAAGTATCAGCGACAAGGCTACACCAGCAAAGCCTATTACCATCAGGATATTGTTTATGTTTGATCTCAGTTCGGCAGCTTCAGGAAGGGTTGAAAAGATGAGGAATTTTATGTCCCTTCTAATTTCAGGCAGGTCACCCGGATTATAGCATGTAGCATAAAAATCTGCCGATGACAGCTCTTCTGTGGTTATGTCAAAATTATTCTTGAGGCTGAGCTCTTTGGATGCTGAAATAATATTAAAGAGATAGTCCTCATTAACCGGAGAATTTGAAGTAACGAGCGGAATGTTGTTCTGCACCACGGCCAGATCCGCGCGGACTTTCTTTGAAAGCTCGTTCAGGTACTCCGGGCTTAATATACGGCCATAATAAATATCGGCTCCCGAAGGGGTATGATATTTTTTGATAAGGACATTTGGATAGCTTTTTATAAATTCGGGCGGTGATGCAATTGAAGAATCGGCGCCTACGGATTTCTTAATTATAAACAGGTCCCTGTTTCCTGATGAATCGGGATTTATCTTAAACATGAAATCTATTCCCGGATAACCCTCATCCAGGTCCTTCTTAAAGCTGCCTGAGGCCAGTATCCGGGAAAAATCCTCGTCCGTTTCCCTGATTGCAAGCTGCAGGTTATAGACGAAATCCTTCGCAGAATTCAAAAGATTTTTAGAATGTTGTGAGGTTACGATCTTTCTCGTAACCGAATAGAATGCCAGGGTTGAACTGACAAAAACTAAGACTACTATTACGAAGTTAATAAGGAGTATGCGGTAGCTAATCTTCATGTTCTTTTTCTTTTTGCAATACCTTTCTAATGGTGATCAACAGTTCGTCGAAATCATATGGCTTGCTGATAAAGTCGCTGGCACCCAGTTTAGCCGAATCAATTGCGCTCTTAACGTCGGCATAAGCCGTCAGCACGATAACTCTTTGATCCATCTTTCTTATCCTTAGAGTTTCCAGCACATAAAAGCCGTCTTTACCAGGCATTTTCAGATCCAGCAGGATCAGATCCACCGGATTACCGGAATCAAGATATTCAAAAGCGTCATCTGCGCTGCAAACCGAATAAGCCTCATATCCGATTTCGGTCAGTTCTTCCTGAAGCACAGTACACAAATTAATATCATCATCCACAATTAAAATTGATTCCATAGAGAGTCCTACTTTTCTTCCTGCTTTGTATTAAATTTATAGATCTTTATCTGGTTGTCATAATTTTTTAGTTCATTCTGGAGTTTATGTCCATCGCGCGCCATATTAAGCCTTTCTTTCAATGTAGGCATAATTTCAGTTTTGATAAGAATAACCACCTCTTTCTTGCGGACTATTTTCTGGTCGCTGCCGGTCAGGTACCTGATACCCAGTACCCACCAGGGCAGATCCTTAAGAATGGGTATTCCTGTTCTGTCCATAGTTTCATCGTTAATATAAAGTCCCCCGATTACCGTCTCCTCGCCATTCAGCATCAGGACCTGCGTGTTTGCCGAGGTCTTTCTGATTTCAGTTGATACTTCGGAAGGAATTGCGGAACTTCTTTCCACGTTCAGCTGGAGCAGTACGTAATCCAGATTGTCTTCATTATAAATGTATGGTGTTACTTCAATAATGGTTCCTGTCGGATAAAACTTGTCGATAATGTTTCCTGAAAAATCTCTCGTCTTGATTGAGAAGTCGGATCCAATCTGAATCCTGCCTTTCTGTGCGTTTCTCACAGAAACCGATGGAGAGGCGATGATCTCACCCAGGTTTTCGGTTTCAAAGAATCTGAATAGGGCCGTAGCTTCGCCTGTAAAATTCCCCAGACCAAACTTGGAAGCAGAGGAAAGATTAAAGTCGGGTGACAGCTGTGATTCCTGTCCCGTACCCCCAACGCCCTGCGTTGAATTTTGTGACATGGTTCTGCTCTCAGCGCCGATTGACAAATTCTTCTGCGACAAAAGCCACTGCCAGTTTATGCCCCGGGTTCTCATATTTGATACGTCGGCCTCAAAAAATACTGCCGATATTTTTACTTCTCTTGAATCAACTGAAGCATACTTGTCCAGCGGTTTTTCCTCAACCTTTTCATTGAGTTTGGATTTTACAATAATAGCGTCTTCTTTTTCGTCGAACGTAAGATTTGCATACTGCACGATAATAGTAAGTGCTTTCTTAAAAGGCTGGTTTACAATTTCAACGCCGATTGGTGCATCTGAATTTACGGTTGATACAATATTTTTCCCGGTGGTCTTCACGCTGATCTTGCTCAGCACGTCAATTGCCCTGCTGAAGGGTAATTCCTCTGAAAGTGAAACCAGTTCGTCAGGGTTTACATACCCGCTTAGCTGCTTTTCCAGGTCTCTTTGGGCATAAACAGGTAAGGCCAAAAAGAGTATTAACAGACAGAATATTATTCTTTTCATTTTATTTTTTCTTCCTATTATCTTCTTTTTCCAGTTTCAGATATATTTTTTCAATTATTCCGCCCTTATTAAGAATAAAGGTAACCTGATTCATCGAATAATCTATTTTGGTCAGGTAGCCCAGGTAAACGGGGTCACCTTCCATCAGCATAAAAGTATTTCCTTTGCTGTCTGCAATATAAGCTCCGTCGGGCACCAGTGCCAGCAGCTTTGCATTTTCCACTTCAGCCAGCTCTTCAGTATTGGGAGGAAGCTGGGTTCTGATAAGCGGATAGAAAATATTATATATACCGCCCGGATCCAGTGAATTCTCGACAAAACTCGTGCTAGTGAACCGGTCGTCATTGGCGAAGTAAACAAATACATTAAAGCTGAATGTCACCACGTAACGGGGCATCTGGTCCTCGCCAATAATAATATTAGCGCTCAGACTCAGGTTCCTGATTTTCTTTAATTCCCTGCTCTGCTCAATTGCGTAGATCAGCTTATAAACGTCTAGGAATTCGCCTGATCCGGAGATTTTATAAAGGTAGAAGTTGAATGTCTTATCGGGCTTGCGGTCAAGATACTCAATATCTACGTGGGAATAGGACGAAAAGCCAAATGTCACCCTGTTAACAAAATTATAAAAGTCCGTCTGCATGAGCTGTTTTGGAATGTTATACTTCCTTCTGGAGAGCACGGAATCCAGCACCATGGCTTTCTTCTTTACTTCGGCGAGCTGCATCTGAAGGTCGGCCGGATTCATGTCGTTGCTTCTGAGGGTGATCAGCTGCTTGTCTTTTTCCGTAATTTTCTTCTTCTGATAAACAGAAACCGCACCGCCTATAAGACTGATGAGTATCAGTATTCCTAGCAGCACAAGTGTATTTTTTATCTTCCGGTTCATTTGGTTTGTCCGGGATTTTTTGACATATCAAAACTCAAAGTAAATTTATAAGCATTCTTGTTCCGCAGTGATTCAAAAACTATGCTCTTAAGCAGAGCGTCATTCTTATCAGAAAATTCGGTCAGCACGCTGCGTGTAAGTCCGTACCCGTTTACAGTAACCTGATTACCGGGATCGGATGAGAGGGATGTAATCCACATACTCTTTCTGCTTGAAACAAAATCGGCCATCTTTTTGGAGAGCCCGCCCCATACTTCCGCACCCTTTGTAGCTGAATCGAGAATGGCCTGCGTTGCACCGAAATTGTTAATCTTATTCTGGTTGTTGCTGATCTGATCAAGGATCTGCTGGTTTTGCTGCTGTTTTAACGTAAGCTTTGCGATCTCCTGGTTCAGGGTACTGGTCTGCTTCGTATTCACGAGTATGGTAAACGTAAAGTAAATAGTTGCCAGAAAAATGAACGGAAGGATTATAAAACTGTGCCAAGCGAACTGGAAGAATTTCTGGTCCTCCCTTACATACTGGGGCAGCAGGTTTATACCCTTGTGCGATTTCTCCATCTCGGCAAAATATTCGTAGGCCACTGCAACAGGCACGCTGAAGCTTGAAAGCTTTTCCTTCAGGTTCTCATCCAGCCGGGTTATATCCACCCCCTCAAAATCAAGCTTGCTTACGTTTGCTTCGGGGAATGTACCATAAAACGAGAGGGCAAGGTTTTCAGATTCATCTTCTCCGCATAGGACCACGTTATCAATGCGGGGAATTCCGCCATTTTCCATTTCCAGCAGAATCTTCGAAAAATATACGTCATAGGTATGGAGGTTTGCCGTGCCAACGTCCAGCGTTGTACCAATGTGTTTAAGATTTTTTCCCTTCAGAAAGATCAGCTTGCTGTATTCCTTGCCTATGTATACAATAAGGGAATAATCATCCGGGAAGAATTTTTTCTTTTGAGCCACAAAATAGGCAAGCGAAAGGTCGGCACATTTAACCGCCGGGATCTTATAGAATTTTTTCCCGTTCAGGTGTGCAAGTGAATTTATTGTGCTTATACAGTTAATTTCGCCGTCGGCAAATACCGAGAGGTAGGGTCCGTCTGCCAGCTTGGTATAACCCAGATTTTCCTTTGCGACTGTTATATTCTTTGTTTTCTGAATATCGCTGACGATTTCTTCGGTAAGCTTTGCCATCCTGGGTTCCGGGCCATTTGAACCATCGGCATCCCTGGAGCCTTCGTATACGTGATAGTGGACGGCAGGCTCTGTAATAGCCGGAACAAACTCACAGTTTTCCAGTTTGATATCGGCTAAAGCAGTATTGATTAGTCCTTCACTGGAGACTGACATGCTGCCATCATCGACCGGCTTTTCCATATCTCCAAGCGAAATATCACCGGACATGCCCTCAAGGCTGACGGCAGAAAATGATTGAACATCAGCCATCTGATTAGACATGACATCGAAATCGGCTGCCTTCAGCAGCCTTAGCGTATCCTTATCTTTTGCAACGACCGCTATCTTGGAGTCGTTGCCTTCACAATATATACATACTAGCGTTTTCATAATTATACCGCTGAAAGTATTTGCTGCATCCTCTGTTTATTATTTGCGTAAGCCATTGCATTGTCCAGAGATATTTTCTTTGATAAATAGAGCCGTTTGAGGTCCTGTTCCATTGTATTCATTCCGAACTGTCCGCCCTGGTTTATCATCATGTAGATTTCACTTGTATTATTATTTTTGATTGCCGCCCGCACACTGGCATTTACTACCAGTACCTCTTTGGCCAGGATTCTTTTGCCATCCAGACTCGGTACCAGCTTCTGTGATACGACGGACACGAGAACATCAGCCAGTCTGTTTCTTACCCTTTCCTGTTCATTCGGATGAACCTCGGCAATAATTCTGTCGATGGATTCAACCGCTGAGGAGGTGTGCAGTGTTGAGAACACCTTATGCCCGGTATCGGTAACTTCCAGGGCTGCAAGTATTGTGTCGGGATCCCTCATTTCACCAATTATTATGATATCCGGATCCTGTCTTAATGACTGGATCACACCTTCCTTAAAGGAAATTACGTCGCGTCCTACTTCCCTGTGCCTTATAATGCAGGCTTTTGACCTGTGAACAAATTCAATAGGTGCGGCAATTACTACTATATGAGCGGGATCCGACTGGTTGTGCCAGTCAACAACCGCATCCAGTGTCGTTGATTTACCTGATCCCGTAATACCTGTGATAAGCGTAAGTCCCTGTTTTACGTATGCATGGCTCAAAACCTTAAGAACATTGGGGTGAAATCCTATGGATTCAATCGGCCTCAGTGTACTGGAAATAGCTCTCATATTTAATGCCAGGCAATCGAGGTCAAAATAGGCATCGGCCCTGAATCTCACATTCTCACCCTTCTTTTCGTAAAGGAATGTGTATGAAAAATCCAGGTTCCTGTTTCTGGTCAGATACGATCTCTGGTTTTCATTCAGAAGGTTCAGAATCAGCACTGCAGTTTCATCGGATGTAAACGCGGGTAAATCATTTACCGGCTGTTTTTTACCGAATATTCTGAACCATATGTGACCCGCGGTTCCATGTCCGCCCAGTTCAATATCAGAAGCATCACGTTCGATCATCACTGTGAGCATTTTATTAACCATACACAGGAGGATCCCTTTCTGATTATCGCCCAAATTTCCAAAATGTTCAATCATCCAGCTGATGCGGTCGGGTCCGAAAATCGTAGGGGGTATATCCGCCACAAACTCCTGCAATATTTTTTTTGTTTCGTCTGCCATAAAACCAGCTAAAATAAAAATTAAAAAAATGGTTTCTTTTAGTCTTCCATTGTATTGGCCATTACTTCCTGAATTGAGGTCATGCCAAGTCTTACCTTTTCATATCCCGCATCCCTCAGCGTAAGTGTACCGTCAAGTTTTGCCTGCATGCGGATCTTTTCTTCGTCTACTTCTTCACCTGCCTGAACTATCAGGTGCCTGATTTCCTTGGTAAAGTACAGAGCCTCATGAATTGCCAGCCTGCCCTTATAGCCCGAATTGTTGCACTTGGGGCATCCGGCCGGCTCATAAATTTCATAATTACGCCACTCGTTTATATCGAGTCCCGCTGATTTCATCAGCGTTTCATCAAAATCGGTCACCCGTTTCTTGCAATCGGGGCACAGTCTTCTTATAAGGCGCTGTGCAACTATAATATTTATTGCATATGCGATAAGAAAAGGCTCGATGCCCATTTTGTAAAGCCTCGAGACCGCGCTGGGCGCATCATTGGTATGCAGCGTTGAAAATGTAAGGTGGCCCGTATTGGCAAGTTTAATTGCCACTTCGGCAGTTTCCTTATCACGCATTTCGCCCACTAAAACTATATCAGGATCGTGCCTTAGTATTGCACGGATGGCCTGTTCAAAATTCATTTTATAGCCAATCTTAAGCTGTCTTGCGCCTTCAATAACATACTCTACAGGATCTTCCACCGTAAGCACATTTACAGTTGGATCAATTACCTGGTACAGGGCAGCAACAAGCGTAGTACTTTTGCCGCTTCCTGTTGGACCTGTAAGGATGACCATTCCCTGAGGCTTATTGATTGATTTTACGAAGGCATCGTTGGAATACCCGGTCAGGCCCAGCTTGCTGAGGTCCTTTATTACTTTTCTGTCATCCAGAATTCTTATTACAATAGATTCAAACTTGTTTTTCAGTTCAGTGCCTACCATCGGGAGCACGGAGACCCTGAAGCGGATAGTATGGTTGTCGATTTCCCTTTGAATAAAACCATCCTGTGCTTTTTCCCTTTCGAACCTGTCGAGTCCCCGGGAACGGTCCTTAACAACGGCAATTACCGCCTCCGGCCAGGTATTTTCCTGCACGAACCATAGTTTCAGGTCGCCGTCAATTCTCAGATAAATTTCCGTTCTGTTGCCGGATTTAGGCAAAAAATGTATATCGCTGGCGCCCTTGCGGACACCCTCTATCAAGGCACCTTCAACAAGATTGATCAGGGCGCTCTTATTTATTTCGGCTTCAAGTGCGTCTTCATCCAGCGATTCATCCTTTGTATCAACAGATATTTCCTGCGGGGCCTCTTCCATGGCCTTCAGATACTCATTTTCCGGAGGCACCAGGATCTGAATGAGCTTCAGGTAATCTCTTTTGCGTATATAGCTTACTTCATATTTTTTCGCGTTCACCGAATAGGCAATTTTTGTTATGCTTCTGTCAGTAGGATCGATTGCCGCAAGAATGAGTTTGTCTTTAATTTTTTCATCGTACTGGAAAGGGATTACCTTGTGATCCAGCATCTGCTTCTTTACGTCCTCAGGGCATGAGTTGATCATTTTTCTGATCTCATCGATACGGGCATCAGATATATCCTCAAATCTGACATTCAGCTCCCTGAAGGCATACAGTATGGATACCTGTCTGAAAATTGTATCGTGATCATAATGAAAATCTTCAACCAGAATCTGGGCCAGATTCCTCTTTACTTTTCCCTCATCCTGCATTTTTACGCGCAGGGCTTTTTCCAGCACATCTACGTCTATAATCCCCTTTTTAAGGAGCAGGTAACCGATCTTATCTGTCATTTCAAGGCTGGAGTCGATCATAGGAACATCTTTCCCATAAAGTTCAGGATAAAGCTGATAGCAGGGTTTTTAGGACTTATGGTAGCCGTCTCAGCCGAAATCAGTGTCAGCAGGATCATGACTATCATGATAAACATTGCTATAAAAACCTGAACAAGTTCAATAAAATTTTTCAGCTTGTAAGTAGTTTCGCTCTCGTAGTAGTTTGCAAGCTGGAGGGCTGTATTTTTAATTGTACCGGTTTCCTCTCCGGAATGAAAGCGTGAGAGTGCCGTCTCGGTAAACACTCCGCTTGCTTCAAAGGCATCGGTAATGCCAATACCCTTCTTTATCATAAGCGGAATTGAAATCGTTTTAATCTGATTTTCGAAATACTTATTGCCTGTAGCTTCAGCTGCTATTCGTATTGGCTCAACGCTTTCTGCTGACCCGCTGTACATTGTATAAAAAACGCGGCAAAATACTTCAATATATGTTTTATGGATCAGGACACCCATTACCGGAATTTTCATCATCAGCTTGTGGGCAATCAGGCGCCCTTTTTCAGTGGAGGCAAGCTGCCAGAGAATTATTGGCGGAATACAAATGGCGGCCGTAACTGCCAGCTTATTATTCATCAGAAAATCGCTCAGCTTCAGCGTAAAGGCAGTCATGGGCGGGAGCGCTATGTTAAATTTTGTAAAAAGCTTTGCGGTTGCAGGAAAGATATAACCTATATAAAACAAAACGGCGAGCATCAGCACAAACACAGTAACTATCGGAGTAATGAGTGCGCTCTTCAGGTTTTTCTTGAACTCCATGCGCCTTTCAAGGAATTTAGCGGTTGCCCTGTATATTTCGGTCATATTACCGCTCTTCGATGCAAGTCCCAGCATATAAGCAGTGAACTTGCCGAATACGGTCTGATAGCGCAGAAATGTCACCTCGCTGTCAGCACCTTTTTTAAGTTCATTATTAATTTCTTTTAGGGATTCCCTGAGACTTTTATTCTGGATGTCGTTGATAAGAAGGTTGAGAATTTCGTTATAGGCAAGTTTCTGTTCAAGAAGTTCGGCGCTTATCTTTACAAAAGATACTATCTCATTCTGAGGAGGCTTGAGGTTAATATCAAAAAGTTTTTTATTTACCGATATTACATTATATCCCAGTTTTGTAAGAGCAGCCGATACCTCTTCTTTTGTAAATGCCTTCTGTTCACCCCTGATTGCCTTGCCGTCGCTCTTTTTGGCCTTATAAAGAAAGGCTGCCTTGCGTTCAATTGATTTTACCTTGAGCTGATTTTTTTCGGCAAGCTTATGGATCTTACTCTTTCCTTCCTTAAAGGTAAGGGCAGAAAGCGTTCCGCTTAGCGTTTGTCCGTTGGTTTTAACTGCGCTGAATCTTAATTCTATCATATTTATGTCTGGCCATTGATAAAAAAAACTGCCCTAAAATTAATTAAGGCAGTTCCGGGTAAATAATATTCACGAACTAACTAATTCAGGACTGTTGTAGTAATTGTTGTTGGTGTTACAACTGTATAGGCCTTTACAGGACTTGTGCTGTTGTTACCATTGTCTTTACCGCAGCCAACTATATATATGGTCTGAGCAGCTGCACTGATTCCTGTTACGCTACCAGCAACATAAGCTGCACCGGTAGGAGCAGAAGAAGAAACTGAGAAACTTCCTATTGAACTGCCAGTATCTGCGGCTGCCAAAGAAAAACCGTTAAAATCATTATTACCGCCGCCCAGGGTGGATGGTTTCTTATAGAACTGCTGAGCTCTTGCTGCAAGGTTTGTTAGCTGAGAGACCACCTGGTCACGACCGGCATCTCTTGAGCTTGAAGTGAAAAGGCTGATACCAACTACAACGGCGATACCAACTATAATAACACCGAGGACGATAAGTAATAATTGTTGCTGACCCATTTTAGGAACTCCTTATATTGATGAAGATAAATTATTTAAGATTACTTTTAAGGTATAATCTTCCATAATTGTGCCAATAAATTTCTTCACATAATCAATAATTAGAGAGCACAGTAATTAATTTACGAACACAAACCGGTAACTTTTACCTGTAAGCATGTAATAATTACTTACTTACACCAGTATTATCGGCAGAAATTTTAAAGGGTTAAATTAATTTGCTGAGGGCAGAGTGGGATAAATTTTAATCTTGACGTGAAAGCAGGAGAATGCAGTAAAAATTATTTAACTGCATTGACGCGGGACTTTGGCCTAAGGGTAATGAATTTTTTATAAAGCCATGCATTTATCTGACCTGAAGTATAGAAAGTCTTCAGCCGTTTATGGCGTTTTTAGTTGATAATCTGCGTATTATAGGTCTTCGGTTCCACAGTAACCTTAACCTTTACAGAGTCGGTGCCCGTAACAACTTCGTTACCGGTGCCTGTAATTTCAACTTTTTGGGGATTCAGAATTCTCGATGTATATCTGCCATTTGAAGTCAACTGAAGCGCCGGAGGGATAGTCCACCCTGTAAAAGTATACTCTCCACCGCCCATAGACAGGGGTCTGATATAATGCTGCTGGGCCATGGCAGCAAGATTTACACAATCATTTATGACGTTATTTCTTTTGACTTCCAGAGAATTATTATGGAATAAACTAATACCAACGATAACCGCCAGGCCTACAATAATGATTCCAAGTACGATAAACAATAACTGTTGCTGACCCATTTGAGCTCCGGGGATAAATTAATCAATATCAAATCTGTTAAACAGGTACAAATATCAAACCAGCGTCAGATTCCCGGTCAGACCTCCTGAAGTCCGGCATTGCACCTGGGATGCTTAATATTCTTAAAGCCCATAATAAACAGAAAGATACATTTCATTAAACTTGTTACCTATAGTAAGATCCCTGGTCTGCTCCTGATCAACAGAATTATACACAAACCTTGCACGGGCAAAGAGTTCATGCGTAATTTCATACTTTACGTCCACTCCACCCCATGTATAATTGTTCCTGAGGCCGAATAAGAATGGTGGCTGAGGACGAACATACTGCAGTGTGGCACCTTCTATCGGGTCATACTCGCCTTTCCTGACGTGCTCCCCCCAGAGAGTTGCCTGAAGCCCCCTCAGGAATCTGTAATTAACTGCCCCGTAGAACAGGTCGGCATTATCTCCCATCCAGTGACCCATTCCATAACCCGAACTGGTATAGGTAAGAGTCGGAATATAATGTTTGTAAACAAAGGGATATATTTTTGTGTACTCAAGAGTAAGACTGAGGTTCAGGTTTAGGTTAAGGAAGGAAAGATCGGCAATTGAGCCTCCGAGCGTAAAACCAACCTGAGTACGCTGTTTTTCGGGATCCAGTAGTCCCGAGAGTGTAAGTTCATCAATAAACATTGTGCCGTAAAGGTGCGTATTTTTAATGTGATTCCGTGAGCTGATGCTACCGAAGAACTGGGCATTCCCGCCGGCATTATTTCGCCCCTGGCTCAGATAATGATCTGCCAGACGGAAGAACATCAATGGCATAAAGTAAGAGACCTCAAGGCGGTCACTGTATATAATGGATTCTCCCAGAGTTACATCCAGACCCTTAACAGGTCTTATATTCAGGCTGTGGGAAGCGAGGAACTTCTGCCTGAAGCTTACCCTGTCATAGCTTTGCCCCGGGCGGTAAGATGCATACGTAGCCTGTGAATCCACTACATCCGAGTTGAGCCAGGCATGAATATAATTAAAGCTCAGCCAGTCCACGGGCTTAATATCCAGCCGGATAAAGGGAAATGACGGGGCTTTACTTGAAAGTACAAGTTTTCCACTCTCACCATATCCCCACTCCAGAAAGTCCTTTGCTATTGCAATGCTGCCCCAGGACCAGTCAACCGCCAGTGAAGTCCTGGCCTCACTGTAATCAAACGAATTGCCCTGCTGAAGAGCAATTATATTTCCTGTAACCGGGCTGAAGATCTTATTTTTATCCGCATTGTTCCCTTTTTCAGTATTATCCCTGTAATCGAAGCTAAAACCTATTTTATTGGCCAGGTATCCATAAAAATAAAGACCGGTCCACTTGTGCGAATACGATTCCTGATCCTTCTTCCCGGCTTCATAACCAATTATTGGGCTTACATTTACCTTAAACACCTGGCTATCATAGGAGAACAGGCGGTTGCGCCCTGAAGGGTCCTTTCCTAAAATAGTACTTCGTGCTGCCGCCTGTTCATTCCTTTCAGAGTGCGCGCTGAGTGAGTCCGGAGTAATTAAGCCGTGTAATTCGAAATAGTAGTCCTTTTTATAGAAATCCAGTTCCTCTTTTTCAAGCGGAGTAAGCCGGTTAAGATCAGCATCCGCTTCAAGGAGCTTTTCCGCGATATATTTTCTGGAAAGGGGTTTTATCTGGTCATCAAAAATGATGATCCCCTTTTGACTCAGCCGGCCAAGATAGGTATATACATCCTTATAAACCGGTTCGTAAACTACCTGGGCAGAGATGGAAGAAAACAGATAAAGGAGTATCACCACGCTTAGTGAAAGGCTGAGGTGTAGATTAAATGAGTTTTGTTTCAATGCAGTACTTTATTAATGTTGAATGTTTAGTGTTTAATTGAAGAAGTCCGTAATCAATTCTTTTTGTTTTGACTACGGACTATAGATTCAGATAAGGACTTGAGACTTAAATTTTAGCTCTTCCAATGCTATAATACACAAATTCATGAGCGGCGACTTTTTCTGGGAGGAATATATTTCTTCCGTCGAATATAAGAGGTTGTTTGAGCAGGGATTTAATCAAGGCGAAATCGGGACTGCGGAATTCCGCCCATTCTGTGAGCACCACCAGTGCATCTGCCCCCGGGAGTGTGGAATCCTTATCCTCACAGTACTTAATGTTCCCGTCAAAATAATGCCTTGCAACTTCCATTGCAGCGGGGTCATATACTGATACTTTTGCGCCCAGCTCAAGAAGCCTTCTAATAATATAAATTGAGGGAGCCTCCCTCATATCATCCGTATTGGGTTTAAAAGCGAGTCCCCAGACGGCAAAATTCCTGTCCTTAACATCTCCCTCAAAATGCCTGAGAATTTTATCTACCAGCACGAGTTTCTGTTTCTTGTTTACCGAGTCCACAGTCTCAAGGATACTCATGGGAGAATCGTTCTCGCGTGCCGTTTTGATCAGGGCATTTACGTCCTTTGGAAAGCAGCTTCCTCCATAGCCTATACCCGCAAAAAGGAATCTTTTACCGATGCGGTTATCTGTTCCCATGCCTTTTCTGACCATATCGATATTGGCTCCTGCTCTTTCACAGAAGTTGGCCAGTTCGTTCATATAGGTAATACGCATTGCAAGGTAGGAGTTGGACGCATATTTTGTTACCTCGGCGCTCGCGGTATCCATCTCGAGAATTGGGTTTCCCTGATTAACAAAGGGTTCATAGAGCTCTTTAATTTTTTCCAGTGCACGGTGGCTTTCCGAACCAATTACAATGCGGTCGGGCTTTCTGAAATCTTCAAGTGCATAGCCCTCCCTCAGGAATTCTGGGTTAGACACTACGTCAAAGTTCCTGAGGTTATATTGTTCCAGTATCCTGGTTACCTTGCCCGCGGTGCCTACGGGAACGGTACTTTTATTCACGATGATCTTATAGTCATTGCACGAATTTCCGTAGAGTATGCGCCCTATTTGCTCGGCCGTGCCCATAACATAGCTCAGGTCGGCAGATCCATCCTCATCCTGCGGAGTAGGCAGGCAGAGGAAAATAATTTCCGAATTAAGTACGGCAAATTCAAGATTATCGGTAAAAAAGAGTCTTTTCTGCTGGATATTGCGGTGAAACATGATTTCCAGTCCCGGCTCATAGATCGGAATTTCGGAATTCTGGAGTTTCTTCAGTTTTACAGGGTCGTTATCAACGCAGATAACGTGGTTACCGCGGTCTGCAAAGCAGGTGCCCGAAACCAAACCTACGTATCCTGTTCCAATTACGGCTAGATTCATATTGAATTCAAGTATTTTATTTTGGTTAGGTAAAGGTAAGGGGCTAAAAGGAAAAACACAAGGGGTAAAGTGGTAAGGAATTATCAGAACAGATTAGTAACCAGGCTGCATGATCGTTTGTAAACAATCTGCAGCCCGGCACTATAATAAAATATTATAAGAAGGTTTTGTTTATTCTGCTCTGAAAATATTCAAATGTTTTCTGCAGCCCTTCCTCCCTGTCCACCTTCGGTTCCCACTTCAGAATTGCTCTTGCTTTTGAAATATCAGGTCTTCTAACTTTAGGGTCATCCACAGGTAATTCCGTATAGATAATCTTACTTGTAGTACCAGTAAGCTTCTGTACTTCTTCGGCAAATTCCTTGATCGTTATCTCTGATGGGTTTCCAATATTGACAGGGTACACCTCATCTGACATAAGGAGTTTAAATATGCCATCAATAAGATCGCTAACGTAGCAGAAACTGCGCGTCTGGCTGCCATCACCGAAAACGGTTATATCCTCACCCTTCAATGCCTGGCTGATAAATGCCGGGAGGGCGCGACCGTCATGTAAACGCATGCGGGGACCATAAGTATTAAAGATGCGTACAATTCTGGTTTCAACCTGATGATAACGATGGTAGGCCATTGTCATTGCCTCAGCAAATCTTTTGGCTTCATCATAAACACCGCGCGGGCCAACAGGGTTTACATTTCCCCAGTAATCTTCCTTTTGCGGATGGATTGCCGGATCGCCATAAGTCTCTGATGTTGAAGCCAGCAAAAAGCGGGCTTTCTTTTCCTTTGCAAGGCCCAATGCCTTATGGGTACCAAGTGAGCCCACCTTTAAGGTCTGTATCGGGAGCTGCAGGTAATCTATTGGACTTGCCGGTGATGCAAAGTGGAGTATATAGTCAACCTTACCAGGAACGTGAATATAATTGGTAACATCGTGTTTAACAAACGTAAAGTTCTCATTTCCGAACAGGTGCGATATATTATCCACATTACCTGTTATCAGGTTATCAATACAAATTACCTTATGACCTTCATTTAATAGTTTATCGCAGAGATGTGATCCTAAGAATCCGGCTCCGCCTGTAACGACTGAAGTTTTTTTATTCATAGTTTAAATGGCAAAATAGTTTTAAAATAATACTAAATTTTAGGGCTATCATAACTTTTGTCCTGAGCAGACAACAAGATTATTTAATTGCAGAACAATATTTACTAAATCCTTATCTGACCGGCTGGCGGCCGATGCTGTAATAAGAGAAACCCGATTTTTTTAGTTTTTCAGGCTCATAAATGTTGCGCCCGTCAAATATCAGGGGCTGTTTCAGTTTGGATCTTATGAGTTCAAAATCGGGATTCCTGAATTCGTTCCATTCTGTTAGTATAATAAGGGCATCGGCCCCAGTCAGTGCCTCATAATCGCTCCCAGAATACTTAATGGAACCGTTTAAGTAATAATCGGCGGTTTTCATTGCCGCGGGATCGTAAGCTGTAATAGTTGCACCCAGTTCCAGGAGTCTCCTGATTATGACAACCGAAGGGGCTTCTCTCATGTCATCTGTATTTGGTTTGAATGCCAGACCCCACACAGCAAAGTGCCTGCCCCTGAGATTTCCATTAAAATGATCAAGTAGCTTCTTAACAAGTACCAGTTTCTGTTCCTTATTTACCTTATCTACTACTTCAAGTATACTCATTGACGATCCTGTCTCGCATGAGGTTTTAATCAGGGCATTCACATCTTTGGGGAAGCAGCTCCCTCCGTAACCAATGCCCGAGAAGAGAAATCTTTTTCCTATGCGGTTATCCGTCCCCATGCCTTTTCTGACCATGTCTACATTGGCTCCCACCTTTTCGCAGAAGTTCGCCAGTTCGTTCATGTATGTAATACGCATGGCAAGATAGGAATTAGCAGCATACTTTGTTACCTCGGCACTGTAGATATCCATTTCCAGGATCGGATTTCCCTGGCGCACGAAAGGCTCGTAAAGAACCCGCATTTTTTCCAGTGCCATTTTACTCTCAGCACCTATGACAATCCTGTCGGGTTTCATAAAATCCTCAACAGCGAATCCTTCTCTTAAGAATTCCGGATTTGATACCACATCAAAGTTAGAAACACCGTGTTCCTTAATGATTGCCTTTACTCTGTCACCAGTACCAACAGGAACAGTACTTTTATCTACAACTATCTTATAATCCTTGTCGCCATTTTGCCTGAGTATTTTCCCGATTTCATCAGCCACACCAAGTACATACTGCAGGTCAGCTGATCCATCCTCCCCCTGTGGAGTAGGAAGACAAAGGAAAATAATTTCCGCCTGCATCACAGCCTGATGAAGGTCATCTGTAAACAGTAATCTTTTCTGCTGGATATTGCGGTAGAATATGACTTCGAGTCCCGGTTCATAAATTGTTACTTCAGATTTTTTTAATTTATTCAGTTTGCTGAGATTATTATCCATGCATATTACAACGTTACCCATTTCTGCAAAACATGTTCCGGAAACTAGTCCGACATAACCTGTACCAATTACTGCTATATTCATTCTAATCCTTTTATTTTGACATAAATAAATAATGTGAGAAGACAGAATTTGTAAATAAGAGAATCAAGCGGGAAGGAATTTCTCACCATATTGAGAGTGGCCGGAAGACTATTTCAACAGGACCATTTTTTTTGTTATTATTTTCGAAACTGAGTTATCCGCACTTTTGAAATCTATTGAATAGAAATAGTCACCGGAACTCAGATCCTTAGCATTAAATGGAACTATATATATACCTGCCTCATAATCTCTGTTTAGCAGTTCCCGTACCTTCTGCCCCTGGATATTAAATACGGTTATTGTACAATGACCTTTTTCAGGCACGTCAAACTGTATTATAGTACTTTGGTTAAAGGGATTTGGATAGTTTTGCTCCAGGCCAAACCGCGCGGGTCCGTTAAACGGAGAATTAGTATTTGTTGCACTTTGCAGAATCTGCTGCAGAACCTGCGTGAAATTAGTGATGATTCCATCTGCCCCAACTTTAATCAATCTTCTCATTTCATTAGGATCATCAACTGTCCACTTCCATACTTCAAGTTTATTTTGATGAACTGTATCCATCATTTCCTGCGAAATAATATCTTCAGGCCTGGCCCCGAGCACATCCACTTTATTCGAGATACACTTTTCAATCATACCCTTGCTGACAGGTTCAGGCAAAAGCCATAATGTTTTTATCTCCGGAGCAAGCTGCTTTGCCAATCCCAGCTTATCATATTCGAAGCACATGAGTATTACCTGATCTTCCATATTCATCTCTTTGACAAGATTTATTATCCTGCCAACCACACTGTTTCTTGTTTCTACAATGTGAATGCAAACCCGTATCTTATTCACACTTTCTTTAGCCAGGAGCAGGGTTTCATATAAAGTTGGGATTCTTTCACCGCTAAATTTTTTATTAAACCAGGAACCGGCATCCAGTTTTTTTAACTCCCAGTAGGTTAAATTATTGACTTTTCCCGTATCGTTTGTAGTATTATTTACTGTAGGATCATGGATCACCATGAGTGAATCGTCACGGGAATACCATACATCAAGTTCATAGTAGTCAGCATTGAGTTCGATTGCCTTCTTAAATGAGCTCAATGTATTTTCGGGAGCAAGTGATGGAACGCCTCTATGGGCTATTATCTTAACCGTTTTTGAATAGGCAGACATAGAAAAAGCACATATTAAAATCAGCACGCACTTTATCACACTGTTTGGCATATGAATCCCGGTAAATTAATCCTTTTGTTAATGAATAATTAAATTGTCAGATAATAAATGTTTCACTTAGAAATATCTTGCAAGATTTTCAATACGCATTTGGATCGCCTTTAATCATGTTCCATGCTGTAAAGAGCAGTATTTGTAAATCCAGCCAGAATGACCAGTGTTCAATATACCAGATATCATGTTCTACTCTTTTCTCCATGAGTCCCGGATCCTTTGTCTCACCACGATAGCCATTAACCTGGGCCCAGCCAGTCAACCCTGGTTTAACCAGGTGTCTGAGCATATAATTCTTAATATTTTCTTTTGATTCCAGATTCAATGGAATAGGATGAGGGCGCGGCCCAACCAAGGACATTTCACCCTTTAAAACGTTTATGAGCTGGGGTAGCTCGTCAAGGTTTGTTTTACGCAGTAGTCTGCCAATCTTTGTTATGCGGGGGTCATCTTTTGTCGCCTGCTGGTATTTCCCGCTGGAATTCACATCAATACTATCCGTTCTCATAGAACGAAATTTATATGCCAGAAATTTTTTATTATTCCTGCCCCATCTTTCCTGTTTGAAAAGTACGGGCCCCTTTGAAGTCATCTTGATGGCCAGTGCGATAACAGGCCATAACCAGGATAAAACCGTGACGAAGAGAATAATAGTAATTATTGTATCAAATGCCCTTTTAAGTAACCGCCAGTGCAGTTCATTTAACTGATCATCACGAACAGAAATTACAGGAAATCTTCCGAACATTGATATACTGTATTTCTGCGAGAAGAACTTAAAATAATCCGGTATTATACGTACTCTTGTCGTATTGCTTTCACAAATAGCAATAACCTCATCAATCCTGTTCTCTGCATAGTTTGGCAGTGCAATAATAACATCATCCACATTATTTTTTTCGAAAATATTCTCCAGGTTTTCAATTTTACCCAGATATTGCCCGTTCAGAAAAGGTTTCTTTTCATCGTCCAGGAATCCAAGTAATCTGTAGCCAAAGTGAGGATTGTCGTTTATTGCATTATAAAATTTCTGACCTACTGGACCTGCACCTATAATAAGCACACTTCTGAGGTTCCGTCCTCTTTTTCTGAAAGTTTCCAGCAGTTTTCTGAATATATACTTTTCACAGCCAAGCAAAATCAGAAGCGACAGGGAGTAACGGACAACAAATTTTCTTGAAAGGTCTATTTCTTTTATAAAAAATATGAAGACTATTGCAGTAAATGACTGAATGAGCACATTTTTTATCAGGTTTATTAGTTCAAAACTAAAATTCCGTGAACGGAATTCATCATACAAACCTATAACGCGGGAGAAATATAACCAGGTAAGAACCAGGATTAAGATGAAAAAGTTATGGATCACCGAAAGTCCGGAGATATTCGTTCTGTGCCCCAACAGGATCGCCAGAAAAAAAGCCACCAATAAAAATAGTATATCGGCAGTTATCCTGGTTAAATGTAGAGTCTTTCGTTGGATTTTCATAACTGGATTCTTATCAAAGGATTGCGGGGTTTTAAGTGTTTATAAAATAATCAAATTTTTATAGAAAGCAAAATCATTTTACTGCCCGGCTTGAAGGGCAGCTGCAGATTTTGCGATTTCAGTTTCAGTCAGGTTTTACCAGAATATTTGTCCTTGTGAATAAAAGGTATCAATAAGCATAAGGGTCCCCCTTAATCATCCTCCACACAGTAAGAAACAATATCTGAATATCCAGCCATATTGTCCAGTTTTCAATATACCAGAGATCATGATCAATACGCTTTTGCATCAGGGCAGGATCTTTCGTTTCGCCCCTGAGACCGTTGACCTGTGCCCAGCCTGTAATACCGGGTTTAACCAGGTGTCTAAGCATATAATGATCAATAACATCTTTTGACTGCAGGTTAAGCAATGTCGGATGCGGCCGTGGTCCCACAAGTGACATTTCACCTTTAAGTACATTTAAGAACTGAGGCAATTCATCCAGATTAGTCTTTCTTAATATCTTTCCAATTTTTGTAATCCGGGGATCTCCCTTAGTAGCCTGTAAAAAGCTGCCGTTTTCATCGGCACTTTTACAGTTAACGTACATAGAGCGGAACTTGTAAGCCGTGAATTTTTTGTTATTCTTTGTCCAGCGTTCCTGTTTGAACAGTACCGGGCCCGAAGAATTTATTTTTATTATTAATGCTATTAACGGAAACAACCAGGAAAATACTGTAACAAAAAGTATCAGTGTTAATATAATATCAACTGTTCTTTTTAACAATACCCAGTGCAGTTCATTTAATCTATCGGACCTTATTGATACAATAGGAAAGGACCCGAACATTGAAATGTTGCATTTCTGCGAAATCAGATTGAAATAATTGGGGATAATCTTTACCCTTGTCGTATGGCTTTCGCAAATACGGACAACCTCTTCAATTTTATTGATAGCTGGATTTGGCAAGGCAATGATCACATCATCAATTTTTTTCTCATTGAGGATCTTATCCAGACAGCTGATGGGACCAAGATACTTACCATTCAGGTATACCTTTTTTTCGTCATCCAGAAATCCGGCCAGGCGGTAACCAAAATGAGGGTTTGTCCTGATATTTTCATAAAATGACATCCCAACCTCTCCGGCTCCGACAATCAGAATATTTCTTAAATTCCGGCCTTTTATCCTGAAATAATTTAATAATTTACGAAAAAAGTATTTTTTGACTGACGTTGAAATAAGTAGTGATGATGAATATATCAGCACAAAAAAACGGGAAATGGAGGCATCTTTAATAAAGAAAAGGATCACAATTGCCGATATTATCTGAATGGATATATTCTTCAGAAGAATTACCAGTTCAACACTGAAGTTTCTGGAACGGAATTCATCATAAAGTCCAGTGACCTTTGAAGAAAAAATCCATACAAGGTTGAGTGAGAAGAGAAGAAATAATTCATTAATAGTAGATTTATCATTACTAATACCAGAGCTTAGTACAATTGCCAGTATAAAGCATAATACTAAAAAAATAATATCTGTGCTTAGGCGTATAAATCTAATCGAATTTCTATAAATCTGCATTGGCAATCACCAGAAATCTTATCAAAACAATCCATTACTTGGAGATTATCGGATTTTACGTGGAATTTTAAAGGGAGAAAAACATACACTGCATATTTTTGCTTTGCTCCCCGGATTCAATTTGCGGCTTAAGAAATATCTCCCGGCAAACAATCATTTGCCCAATCCTTCAGTGCCTCATCTAGAGTATACTTCAACTCAAATCCGACGCTTTGGGCCAGATCCGCAGAAATATCTGTTGAAAAATACAGTTTTTGAATTCTTCTGTGGTGTATATTGGTCTTAAAACCCAGGAGAGACAGCATTTCAAACGGATAAGACATCATCAGTGCCATTTTATATGGTACTGTAGGAATTATTCTTTTCCAGCCAAATACACTACAAATTGTTCTGCATATCTCATCTATTGTCAGCTGATATGGATAGACCATATGGTAAACTACATTATTGTGAAGGTCGTCTGCAAGAAAACATATAAACCTTACGAGATCCTTTACATAGATACTGCCTTTTATGGTTGTCTTCTTGCCAGTATAAAAAAACATGTTCTTTTTCAGCGCCTTATAAAGCCTTGTATAGTTTCCATTTTCGCCCTTGCCAAAAACAACTCCAGGGCGTACGATTCTCAGCCTTCTGTTATTCCCTGCTGCTGCCCACTCCTTTAATGCCGCTTCCGCCAGTATCTTTGAAATGCCATATCCCGTATCAGGAGCTGTAAGCGATGATTCATTATTGCGAACTTCACCGGCACGAAATACCATCATAGTACTAGTAAAAACAATATTATTAATACCATTTTTCTCACAGAAAGCAATTACGTTCCTTGTCCCGCTATAATTTGCCTCGAAATACATTTCCCATTCATAACCAGGCTCTTTTGCAACCGCAGCAAGGTGAAAACATACGTCAATTTTTTCTTTAAGGGTGATATCAATCTGCTGACGTATATCACATTTAATGAACTCAACATCAGTAACCTGGTAATGTGGCTCAACGGTATCTATAATTATAATTTTATCATACGACTTATTGGTCCGGATATAATCCACCAGGTGTTTGCCAATGAAACCAGACCCACCTGTTATTAAACAATTCATATTCTTTATCAGTTAAATTATTGAGTTACTTAGTTACGCTAAAATCTTTCCACGCTTTATCAACAAAGCCCCTAAAGCTTTGCCTGAAATATTCAGGATGAAACCGTTCTGCATTTTTCCTTATTAATACCGGATCGAATTTATCCTTAATCTTCTCAAATTCCTCAACGGTTTTAATCAATGCCGCCGTATTCTGTTCATCGTAGAATAATCCGGTAACATTATTTTCCACAGTCTCTGTTACACCACCTTTTCCAAATGCAAGGACAGGAGTACCGCATGCCTGGGCCTCCACAGGGGTAATTCCGAAATCTTCCTCAGCAGCAAATACGAAAGCTCTTGCCTTCTGCATATATTTGATTATTGTTTCAGTGGACTGGTAGCCGAGTAATTCCACATTCGATTTTGCTTTTGATTTTACCTTGTTAAACTCCGGTCCGTCTCCAATGACAATCAGTTTTTTGTCGGGCATACCGGAAAATGCCTCAACGATAAGGTCCATCTTTTTATAGGGCACCATTCTCGAAGCAGTAAAATAATAATCATCTTTTTCACTGCATATCTTAAAGGAATCCACATCAACCGGGGGATAAATTACATCCGCTTTCCTTTTGTACAGTTTCCATACCCTTCTTGCTATATACCGTGAATTGCACAGGTATTCATCAACTCCATTTACTGAGTGGAGATCTTTATGCCTTATTTTGTGCAGCATATATTTTGTTAGTAATCCTTTAATTCCACTATTCAGTCCCGATTCTCTAAGATACTGATGCTGCAGATCCCAGGCATATCTGATTGGTGAATGGATATAGCTAATATGGAGCTGATCTGGTCCCGTTATAACATTTTTGGCAATAGCATGGTTGTTTGAAATTATCAGGTCGTATTGTCTCATATCCAGCTGCTCCATGGCAAAATGCATAATGGGCAGATAACTGCGGAATTTTTTGTGTGCAAAAGGCAGTTTCTGAACAAAGGTTGTATTTACCTTTTTGTTCCTGATAAAGTCCCTTTGTCCCTCTGGCAGAAAATCGACCAGGCTGTAGAGGTCGGCATCCGGAAATACTTCAAGCATTTGCTCAAGGACTTTTTCTGATCCCGCATACGATTCAAACCATTCGTGAACTATTGCAACTTTCATCTT
>JBLMZM010000122.1:0-13221 GCA_050258815.1 Ignavibacteriales bacterium | reverse complement strand
GATATTGTAACGGGACTCGTATACTCCATCTGCATGAACTACAATAACCGCGTTAAGGGCAACCGCCCGGTGGGTAAAAAAGTCTTTATGCAGGGGGGCGTCTGCTATAATAAGGCCGTACCCGTTGCCATGGCGGCCCTTACAGGAAAAGAGATTATTGTGCCCCCGGAGCCGGGACTTATGGGTGCCTTCGGCGTGGCGCTTGAAATTAAGCACCGCCTGGAGCTGGGACTCCTAAAGGAAGAAGAGTTTTCCCTCGATGAGCTCATACAAAGGACAGTCGAATACGGCAGGACTTTTATCTGTGCCGGAGGAGCCGAAAAGTGCGACAGGAAATGCCCCATATCCATGATCAGCATTGACGGCAAAAAGTACCCCTTCGGAGGCGCGTGCAATAAGTACTATAACGTACAGATGAATATTAAGGAATCGGACAGGGGATTGGACCTTGTAAAGCTGAGGGAAAAGCTGGTATTTGAAAAATACCTCTGCGCGCCTGTGCTGGACGTGAATGCCCCTGCCGTCGGCATCTCCAGATCTTTCCTTACAAATACTCTTTACCCGCTTTACTATAATTTCTTCACGCGCATGGGCTTCAGGGTAATACTGGCTCAGGAATCCAAAACCGCGGGCGTGGATAAAAGGGAGGCGGCCTTCTGCTATCCCGTTGAACTCGCTCACGGATTTCTGCAGGACCTGCTGGATAAAAATCCGGACTATGTATTCCTCCCCCACATAAAAGAGATCTATAACCCCGGAGAGGATAATCTTCCAAAGAAAACGTGCGTCTTAATGCAGTCTGAAAACTACTACCTTAAAGCTGCCTTTAAGGATGAACTTAAAAACACCCGTCTCCTGGATCCGGTGCTTGATTTCTCGGATGGCTATGAGAAGGCAGAAAAAGAGTTTGTAAAGCTTGCCCTGGGACTGGGTAAAAACAAAAAAGAAGCTTCGGATGCCTACCGCTTTGCATGCGGAGAACTGAATAAAATGTTCAGTGAGTTCAAAAAGACTGGAAATGAAGTACTGAAGTCTCTTGAAGAAGACCCTGAGAAGTTTGCGGTTGTAATTTTTGGAAGAAGCTATAACGCTTTTGCCCGAAATGCCAACCTGGGCGTCCCGCAGAAATTCTCCTCGCGTGGAATTACTGTAATTCCTCACGACTTCCTGCCTTACGACGGCCTTGAAAGCTACAAGCACATGTACTGGGGCCTGGGGCAGCAGATCTTAAGAGGCGCGCGCTATGTCTACGGCCACCCGCAGCTTTTTGCTTCCTACATTACAAACTTCAGCTGCGGACCCGATTCTTTTATTATCCCGTACTTCAGGAATATAATGGGACGTAAGCCTTCCCTGACACTGGAGCTCGACAGCCATTCGGCTGATGCCGGGGTTAATACAAGAATTGAAGCCGCGCTCGACATCATTAAAAGCTTCCGCGAGCTCAACCGCCACGAGAAAATTTCTGCGGAAAAGTCAAACGGCTTCATGCCTCTTAAAGTATTAAGCGAGACAAAAATTGTGGATTCCGACGGCCGTGAGCTGTCAATTACAGATCCATCCGTTAATGTCGGTGTCCCTAACATGGGAAGGCTTGCAACCGAGGCCTTTGCCGCGGCATTCCGCCATGAGGGCATAAATTCTTTTCCCCTCCCGGAATACAACATGGATACGCTTACAACAGGACGCGGCAGCACGACATGCAAGGAGTGCCTGCCCCTGATACTTAACGCGGGCTCATTGATTGAATACTATAACTCGCGTAAAAATAAGGACGAGAAGACACTTTTATTTATGGCTAAAGGCGACGGCCCCTGCCGCCTGGGGCAGTACCACGTTTACCTTGAAGACATAATAAAGAAAAGGAAAATGCGTAACATCGGGGTTTACACGCTTTCAGATGAGAACTCCTACGAGGGACTTGGAAACAGGTTTGTTTTAAGGGGCTGGGCGGCCATAACAATCGGCAACCTGATGACGGAAGTCTATAACTCCATCCAGGCGCTTGCGGCCGACAGGAAGGCAGCCTCAAAAATTTTCCGTCAGGAATATGATAAAATATTAGATACGCTTGAGCATGGCGCCTTCGATGATCTTTACCGCCAGATTGAACTTTCGGCCCTCAAACTTAACGCAATTGAAAAAAAAGAATCCATTCATGAAGCAAAGAAAGTTGTAATAGTAGGTGAGATATTTGTCCGCCACGAGGAATTCTCAAGGATGGACCTGCTGGACAGGCTAATTGAAAAAGGTTTTGTTGTAAGGATTGTGCCGATAGGGGAATATGTTTACTACTCCAATTACCTTGCGGCAAAGGAAGACAATGGCGGAAAGAGCCCGGTCGGAGACAGGCTGAAGTTTACAATACGCGATTACGTGCAGAAGCATGTTGAGCGTAAGATCAGGAAGATACTTGAAAAGTCGGGCTTCATAGAGTTCGATATGCCGGACGTTAAAGACGTTCTAAAAAAAGCGGAGCACCTGGTGAGTCCCGAGCTTGCAGGAGAGGCAATTCTTACGATCGGCTCGGCAATGCGTGAGATAATGGATCACGTATCGGGCGTAATATCATTAGGACCGTTCGGGTGCATGCCTTCGCGCCTGGCCGAATCGATACTGAACGTTGAAATGAACACCATAGGAAAACTGGCAGCGGAGAAAAGGAAAGTCCGGACAGATGAAAACGACGACCTGCCCTTCCTTGCAATTGAAACCGACGGCAACATATTCCCGCAGATAATTCAGTCAAAAATTGAAATATTTATGCTTCAGGCAGAGCGTCTGCATGAAAAGCTGAAATCAGGGGACCGGACCCTCTCGGACAAATACAAAGATGCCTTCCACAGATTAATAAATAATATCACAGGAAACGCCAAGCCAGAGGAACCCGGGGAAATTCCCGCCCTGATCTCCGAAGCAGAATAGAATTTCCGCCTGAGCTCTTGGGGACAACATAAAATAATCTTTTATAATTCTCTTCAAATGCCGCGGTCAGCGGCATGGTATTGATAGCCCAGGGTGACCAAATTCGCCGCGGCGAATGCGAGAACCCCGGGAACCGGAAATCCCCCAAAATCCCCCCGCGCCGCGGTCAGCCGCGCCACGTTTTCGTATACGTGAATTTGATGAAAAATCCAAATACACCATAGATGTTACAAAAAAATGAAAATTCTTCAGCAATTTTTCCGAAAACGCCCCTCGTCACCATATATATACATAAGAGAATAAATGCTTGACAATAATGCTGATTTTGACAATTTTCACTGGTATTATTATTTCCCTGCATGGCCTACAATTTAAGGGGATGTATAATAGAAATCATTAAAAGTAATACTGAAGAGTAAAGAATATGTTTTTAGGTTATACAGTTGTTGCTATAGGAATATTTGGGATGCTTATATTCATGTTTAACCGTGAACTATTTATCAAACCGAAAACTTTCAGGATTTTTCTCATATCAAGCCTGATAACCTTGGTATTGGCTTATATACTACCACAATTCGAAGCATTCCAAAACACACCCGTGAATGTATTTAAGCTCCCCATTATAACGCTGCTATTTTATAGAATAGCAAGAGGATTGTTTAAGAAAGCATTTAATCGGGAACCTAAAGATACTTTTTGGATGAGCATTGGGAAAAAGGAATCTGGCAAGATACAATTTTCAATGTGCTATTTTTCTTTACATGTACAATTATTATGGGACTTTTGGTGACTAACAAATTTTGGCAGAAATCCCCTTTCCCAAATTAGTTGCTTTAAGGAATAATAGTGATTAGTTAGATAATTAGAGGATGAAATATTCCTTCCAAAACGCAGATTTATTACCTCAAAGGGATAATGAACTATTTCAATTTCGCAACCAAAGATTATTAGAACCTTATTCCGATGGCCTGAGCGGAAGAAAGGATTAACATACTGTATCATATTTTTAACTGATTTCTAAAATTCTGGAGATATATAAATTGAATAAGGCAATAATAATACTCGTCTTAATAATGATTTGGATCAATCTGTTTATTCACTTTAGATTTAACCAAAAGCATGGGCAAAAAGGTGCAAAGCATAGAGGAGACATAGTATATTCTATTAGTATTTTTCTATTAACACTTTATTTTCTTTATGCATTCTTTATTAAAAATTAATTTTATCTCATTTCCAATAAACAGAAAGCTTATTAATTCAAGAGCTAATTTTACAAAAGGAATATCTACCTTTAATATTAAAGCAAAATAACTTTCTTTAGTTGGCCCATCTATAAGTGATCACATTTCCAAGCAAGAGTTAAATATGAGTAAAAACTTGTTTAATAAAATCAACAATATACTAACCCGATGGAACCCGCTTGATGTCCCACACTTTATTGCCAGTGATGAGTACAAGGATTATGTTCAAGGAATTGTTTCTCAGGGGAAGGATTTCAATAGAATAAGATCTGAACTGAAAAGAATAATAGTGGATCAAATGGGTCTCACTTTTATGGATGATATCCCGGAGCATTCGCTTGATCTGGATAATGTGACAAAGGAAATATTCGAAGTTTTGTAGTCCTTTTGTTATGTTCCCGATGGCGGGAGCGGAAGGGATGGAATATTAATTTAGTTTAGTAATAGTTAATTATCTACATAATAGATCCTTTTAAATAGTTACAGGGAATTAGAAAATGAAATTTTCACTTTTATTGCTGCTCATCATTTTATCTCTTGATAACACCTGTCCAAATTCCGACAAAGAAAAGTTTAGCCAAGCTAGATCTCAAGCTAGATCTATTGTTGGGCAATGGAATAATAAAGTAGAGCTCATAATTTACAAAGGCAAAGACCAGCCTTTAGATTCCACTGATTTCATTGTTAACGGTTTTTCTACAGAAATAAATGAAAAAACTTTAATGACGCGTTTGGGTAAACCAGACTCAATTTCCATTTCGGAACACCCAATTGATACTGAAATCAAAATCAGCACATGGCACTATAAAGATATCGATTTTTCATTCTATGATGATTCAACCTGCCTGGGTTTTTTTATCAAAAGCAACAAGTATTCTACAAAACGGAGTTTAACCATTGGGGATCCTGTCTCCAAAATGATTAAATTGTATGGTGAGAATAATAATTCCTATCTTGGCCATTATGACTACATGGACGAAAATGAGGATCAACACGTAATCAGGATTACTACTGAGAAAGGAAAAGTAAAGGAAATATTTCTGGGCTATCTTCAGGACTAGTACATCTAATATTTTGCATACTCCATTCGGATTGCGGAAGCGGAAGAAAATATCAAAATACTCACTCATTTTTTATTATATATGAAAACATGTTTAACAGAGAAGAATTGTTTATAAAAACGTTCATAATTAAAGACCGGCAGGAGCGGTATCTTTCACTCGTAACATCTAAGAAGGGAAGAAACAAGTTTCTCCAGGATCTTCCTCATAGTATTTCCAATGAACTGGATCCAAAGTATGTTAAAGGAGTAAATGGCAGTTCTAAAGATATTTATGAGAAGCTTAAGTCGAAAGGTGCAGGAAAGGAATGCTACGTTATTTCTGAGTTGAGTGAAATAGACGGTCATGTGCTGTCATTATCTGAAGCATTGAATCAAATAATAGGAAGAGGTATGGCTGCAATTCTCATATGTATTGACAATAAGTTAGCCTACTTTGAAGGTGAAGAGCCTAATGACAGATATATACTGCACCGGCCATAAATTAGCACAAAACTTAAATGATTTTCTTTCGCCTGGTCCCGTTACTGACGGCGGGAGCGGAAGAACAAATCGCAAATTATCAGAGAATACAATGTTAACTATAACTGAATACCGAACCTGGAATGATCCAGAGGAAGTGTCTTCTCTAAAGGCGATATTTACATGGTATGGGCTTGAAATAGAACAGTATAAAGATAATACATCTTTTGACCTAGACAGTCCCATGACAGATAAAAATTCGTTTTCTGAATTTATTAATACCGTTATTTCCAAATATGTCAAAGGGGAATTCGTTGCAAGGCTGGAGTATTCGAGATTTTCCTGGCTCCCATCATTTATTGAAGAAGAACTGGAGGATGATTCAATAAGGAAGTATCTTGAAAGATTTGAGTGGAAAAAGAAGTATGTGGGAAAGATCAAAATACCTGATCTCAAGGAATTTATGGGTCTGTTCTTAGATTATCCGAATAAATTCAGTTATCAGGATATTTTAGTCTTTGCAAAGAAGTGTGACCTCTTAATTGTATTTTCATACCATGGTACAATCTGGTTTTTATCCAAAGATCTGGATTTACTTAATAAAATTGTTGATGGACTGAAGGAGTGTGGAGTGAAAGTAATCCTGCAGGATGGATATTATGAAAAGTAAAATAGGACATACATAATCGATGGCGGGAGCGGGTAAAGGCAATGAGAAAAATAAATAAAAGACTTCCATTCCGGTCTGGTGATTATAGAATAAAACATAATTAGAAACATGAAGCATCATAGTTATCCTAATAACGAAATAGTAGAACTTTCAACAAAGTCAAAAGTACTTCAATGCCTTTTGCTGATACCTCTGATAACTGTATCTGCAATTATGATGCTATCTCCTGTTCTGTTCTATGGTGAAATTAATGCAAGGGGGATTATAACTTTCTCTTCGCTGGGATTTTTACTCGTACTGAGTTTTAATTACTCATTGGTCTCTGCATTTAAGGCAAAATTTCTATTTGACAAAAATAAAGTTGTACAAATAGGAGTCTTCAAGACCCGCACGGTGCTATATCAGAATATTTTAGGATACTGCATTACTGAATCCTCACGTATTATTAACTTTAGCAAACCAGAAATAACTTTGTCACTCATTCCTAACAGTGAAAGCGGCAGTAAACATTCCAAGTGGGTAGATATTGATCTAAAAAGAAACACTATAAGTGAAGACCTGTTGAACTTTATTCAGGAGGAGTTTGCTGACTTGAATGAAAACGATGAAGAATGTTAAATAATCAATACAATATTAGCGGAGCATTTTCATTGAAATCACTACTTTGGATTCTATTCGTTTTCTGCATTGTCATGTTTTCTTGTTCCGATGACAGATCTCCGGGATTATCCGGGATCCTGGAGGAAGAGTATATGATATACAGAATACTATTAAAGCCACCTGCCGTTGATAGTCTCTTTCCAACGTGGGCTGCACGCTACGGAAGAGATAAATGGCCGGTAATTATTAAGGAATATACCATCGGTTACACCGATTCAAACTTGGTTAAATCCAGTTTCGGAGAAAGAAATAAAATCAGCAATGATATTTACAGAGATTTTCTGAATAAGAACTCTTCTAGCAGCTTTATTAAGGATCTGGAAGGAAACCAGAAATACTATCATGTCCTCAGTAGCGATAGTTTAAAGAAAATGAAAGATAATTTCTGGGAATAGTTTTATTCAAGTCACCCAAAATCATACGGTATTATTACATTATCAAGGGTCGGCTTCAATAAGCAACATAACAGAGCATTTTTACGAATAGACCTGGATATTACATCTGGCTCCGGAGAAAAGAATTATTACTTCTTTGACAGAGTAAATAATAATTGGATCCTAAGTAGGGTTGATAAAGAAATATGGACTTCAGATTAAAATTAAATCCATTTTATTTTCTGTTTAAAGCCATTATCTATATGCGAAAATATTGCTTAGTATTTCTACTTACAGTTATTTTTCAGGGATGCTCCACAGTGCAGCATATGGTTCCCGGAAGACCCCTGAGGAAAAATGAAGTTGAATGCAGATTCTCAGTTGGGATGTCTACAAATAATTTCAACGTATTATCATTGCAGTTTGCAGCTTTTAAGGGGCTGACGGATAATGATGCAATGGGATTTACATTCGGCAACTTGTTCGTCCCTTCTTCTTTTTCTTATGTTAGGTATTGGAGTAAGGGTGATTACAATTGGAATTACCAGTTCCATATAAATGACCTCTGGGGTTCTGATTTTAATCCTGATTATGAAACTGATATTGCTGTCACCAAACTTAATGAAAACTCATTCCATTCCCTTAAGGCTGGATTGGGATTTTATACAACTCCGGTTGTTCCTTACCTTTTGGGCAAGCATGCCGGAAAGACGGCATTTGTTCCAATAATCGGTTATCAGTTCAGAAACCCGGTACTCCGCATCGAGGCGGAAGTTATTCCAGGCATAGCCAAATATTTTGCTGAAAGATATAAGTCCCCGGCTTATCTATATTCAGATGCAGATTCATTAAATAAATTCGAATATCATTGGAGTATGAAGCGCATATACCGGCATGATGAGATCAAGGAAATCAAACAGATTGGTGAAGATTATAGTACCGCAGCCTGGAAGATTGCTCTTGCCAATGGCGATACTGTGCTTCTTGAGAACAGGGATCCCTACGCCGATTGTTACGGATGTGAAATTGAGAAAAGGCATCTTGAAGCATATAAAGATTCTGAGGACACTCGGGTCTTATGGATATACTATGATGAACATAAAATGTATAATACCATTATGGCTCCGACTTTGATTGAAGTAAATATGAAGAAAGCTATAAGTGATTTTAATTCAGGGCTGGACTTGATATTATTGTCTGATAAGGATCTGATTAAAAATACACTTAATAACATTAATCCTGTAACTGAAGACTTTTTCTTCTCCATTGGACATGACTGGAGCGGAAATTAGATTCTTTTGCTATCTGGGATTCCAGCATAAATAATTATTCACATTATCCTTGCTTAAACTTAATGAAAAAAATATTTTGCGTGGAACTTACATTGAAAATAAAGGAAAGTGGTTTGGCATTTCGAAAGAAAACTGCCAGTAGTAAAATCTTTCTAAGTGTCAGGCA
The DNA here is from genome assembly GCA_050258815.1 of Ignavibacteriales bacterium. Classification (GTDB taxonomy): domain Bacteria; phylum Bacteroidota; class Ignavibacteria; order Ignavibacteriales; family SURF-24; genus JAAXKN01. Next base: position 4,371 of record JBLMZM010000122.1, on the reverse strand, counting down.
TGGAAAACCAAATACTATCAAACGGATATCAGCAATGAAGGCCGGAATTAATCGATTTATTTCTATCACAACTTTATTTGTATGCTTAACAGTTTTGTATGGCTGCTCAGTTACAAATCCTGCTGTTTATGAATATAATAAGCTCCACGTCTTTGATTGCAAGACTGAAAAGATCGTCCATAATTCATCTGATTCAACTAAGATCATTCTTTTTAAAAGCTACTATAAGGACGAAACTGTAATTAATCTGGTGGAAAATGGGACGCTGAATTTTAAGATTCTAAAGGATGTAATTTATCAAAGAAGATATGACTGGTATGAATTCGATGTCCTTCAGCCTGAGATTTCTAGAACCTCTTCAGACATATGCAAAGATTATATAGAAGATGAAAAATCAGCATTTATTCAATTCGCTTCATCTAAAGTTGACGCTGATGGCAAAACTGTATACAGTATTGAATACTGGAGGGGATTTTCAAGCGCATTGGATTGTATCGAATTAAAACAGATCAGTAAGGGACATTTTGCAATCAGATATTTAGGCATGATTATATAATATGAAAATTCATTAATGAAAATAAAACTAAATACAGTTTTAGCAGCAATCTGCCTTATTATGGCAAGTTCGCTATGCATTGTCCCATATTACTGGATTAATGGTTTTGTTGGAATATTCGTGGTCCCTTCATTATTGCTCTTGGGATTAGGTCTCACGGTTTGGCTTGGATTCAGGTTATACAAGTCTGGTAACGATATACAGACAGGCTTCCAGAAGTTCGGCTTTTATGCGACCATTGTTATAGCTGTATGTTCACTGTTTGCAGAAGTACCAATTGAATATTTGGACTGGCATTTAAGACAGGCAACCAGAAATGAAATTGTGCAGAAAGTTAAAAATGGGACTCTAAAACCAAATGTTTCTTATAATAATGTTATCTGTTCATTAAGTTATTTATATTTTCCACCTATATCCAATGGCGGAAATGATATTGCAATTGAATATGGCAAGGATAAATCAGTTACAGTGGAATTCTATATCAGCAGAGGATTTCTTGATCATTATTCGGCCTTCGTTTACACTGAGGATCTAGAAAAGATAAAGGAATTCGAGGATATGATAAAAAGAAATGGCCATGGGAACAAAAAGCTTGAAAATAACTGGTACAGGGTGTCGTACTAATAAACTCTAATTCTTAAATTCTATTTCCCTTCAGTTGTGGTTACCCACAGAGGAATGGAAAATAAAACATTACAATATTTATGAAACCATTACTATTAATCTCACTCTTGCTGCAATCCCTATTACTCTGCTGCACAAACATTGCGGCTCAGGAATCCAAGCCAAAGCAGTTGGAGAAGGTATCCATAGATTGGCTGAAATCAGGGAAGATTTACGACATAATCCTTGAAAGCACAGATAGCATGGACAGGCTTAGAATTAAATATCCCGGGCATAAAGATTTTACACTGGTTGATTCAGCGGGGTTCTTTACAGTCAAAGAAGCCCTATTTGATTCTGTTTTAATTAAGAGTAATCTGATTAAATCTAAAAACGTTTATATTTCACCTGAGCTTAAGAGCAGGCAGAATTATCCTGCACTGATGGTCTTCGGATATGCTGCTGCCAGTGATCCAGGAAGCATCCATGTCGTAATGCTGGACAGCCTGGGAATTCCAAAAGAAGTGTTTTACAGTCAAACTTTTCAGTTAACGGACATAAAAGATCTTGACAATGACTCTGTGGCTGAACTGATAGGTAAGCATTGCCTCTCGCAGCTCTGGGGCAACCGGTTTGGTGAGGAATGTTTCTCAACCTATGATCCATATTCTGTTTATAAGATAAATGCCAAAGGCAAAGTAAAGTTTACGTATAATCTGGAACTCAGTAAACAGTATAATATAGATCATTACTATGGCTGGGCAGGTAAACAGTGCAGTGAGGAAACTATCATTGTATTATGTACTAAGGATAGAAAGCCAAAAATAATGAATATTAAAGAGGCTGAGAGGCTTTACAAGTAATTAATAAATTTAACAAAGCCTGCCGTCGTTCCATACAGCGGGAGCGGAAGAAGTGGAAAATAATTGTTGATTGATAAATAGCCGGTAGTAATAATGAAGAAAAATAAGTTTATCATAATTTCAGGTAAAGCGTGCATTTGGATTATAGTGATTGCTATTCTGATATTAATTATCCAGCTAACTGTAGCTGAAAATATAAGTCTCAGTAATAATATTATTGATAATTATCTTCATTTCGGCAAATACTTGAATATAGGCTTAATTGTATTACTGGCAATTGTAATGGTATTTATAAATGCTGAAAAGCTAATGATAAAAGTAATTAGCGGAACTTTCTTTTTCGCATTATTAATTCCATTTTTCTTTCTTGGATTATTGACATATGGAATAGTTTTCAGAGGAGAAAATGCTGATCAGAGGCTTTATTTCTATAATAAGGATGGATATTCATATTATATCAAAAGCGAAAGATTTATGGCATTCGAAGGACCCATGCACAGGCTGTACAAGGAAAGACCCCTTTTCTCATTTATAAAAGAGCGGCTTGTTACGACTGATTCCGAAATGAAAGCCTTGGGAGTAGATCCAGATGCAATTAAAGCAAAGTTTAATGAAGTATATTTTATAAACCGCAAGTAATTCTGATCATCTTTCCGCTGGTGGGAGCGGAGTAAAAAATAATAATATATGAGTAAATACTTGTTTAATAAAATCAACGAAATACTAGCCCGATGGAACCCGCTTGATGTCCCGCACTTTATTGCCAGTGATGAGTACAAGAGTTATGTTAATGACATTGTTTCCCAGGGAAAGGATTTCGACAAAATAAGATCTGAGTTGAAAAGAATATTAGTGGATCAAATGGGTCTCACTTTTTCAGATGATATCCCGGAGCATTCGCTTGATCTGGATAATGTGGCAAAGGAAATATTCAATGTTCTGTAGCCCGTTTGTTATGTTCCCGATGGCGGTAGCGGAATCAAAAGTGGCTCTGTATTTGGAATTAAATAGGCAAATAGAATGAAAATAAAAGAACAAATTGAAAATTTGAACTTCCACGACAGTGAATTTCGTGAAATAAGGATACAATTAACTGGTCCTGATACAACATGTATAGTAGACCTGGATTATTATAACTGGGAAGGAAATGAAGGGAATCAAGCGGGTGATCCATGGAAATGGAAGAGGCTGTTAATGAAATTTAATTTCATGGGTCACATTGAATATTCCTTGCCCGACCTGGTAAATGGCGCTAAATTCATTTATAACATTGAGATAGATTATAACCTTGATCGATTTATTGAGGCGAGAGATAAGTTGAAGAAGGATTTCCCTCTTGCCAAGTATCCTTTATTCAAAGAAAATGAAGAGACCATCTCCATCAAATTTAATGTTTGCAACTGGGACGATCATGATAACGGATTTATCTGGATCGTTGGAAGTGGCGTTGAATTAGAGTGGATCGATGATGATACGTTGCAGGGACAGACGCATGTACCTATAAAAAGCGAATAGATATATCATATAATTAAATCTATGAAGGTCTTGATCCCGATGGCAGGATCTGAAGGAAGAGTTATTACTAATTATTCCCGCGCCATTGATCAGCGTGGGTGAACAGGCCGGGTAAGAATCAGCAAAGAAAGTTTTAGAATAATGCTTTAATTAAGTAAATTCGCACAGGCGTTTTATTGGATAAGAACAGCATGATTATAAATAAAACGACGAAATGGAATATCATCTCGAAAAATACATATAAAAAAGGCAAACAATGATCAAACATGTAATTACAGTATTTATAGTTCTTTCAGTAATGATTCCTTTGCAGATATCAGCAGAAGGCTACTTGATAAAGAACCGCTATCAACCCAATAATATATATAATATCCACTGCAAAACTGAAACAAGCTCCGATATTAATTTTGTAGCTTCGGAGGAAATGCTCAAAATGCTCAAAGAGAAGGGAACCACATTTCCCATTTCATCGAAATCTTACCTGGATATATCTGAGATTGCTGAGACAGGAAAACTGAAGGAAAATAATAGTTTCCCCATTAAAGTTGAATTTACAGATGTAACGCAGACAAATGTTGTAAACGGTGTAAAGAAGGAATCACCCGATTCAAGCAATTTCAAGGGAACTATAATATCTGGAATTATAAATGAGAATGACACATTTACTGATGTTCAGATTACAGGCAGTAGTGCAGCAGTGAGATATAAGGAGATGCTTTCAGGACTTGTCAGCAGTCTCATTAGTCAATTCCAATATCCCGATTCTCTGGTTTCAATTAATGACAGTTTTACAAAGGAAATTCCTTTACAGTTGCCCGTCCCGGGAACGAGTCC
>JBLMZM010000121.1:0-4661 GCA_050258815.1 Ignavibacteriales bacterium | reverse complement strand
CGGTAAGCGCCGTCATGGTACCGATTAAGGCAACAACAAGATACCCCGACAATAATTTAGTCACTATCCTGAGATCATTAAACCGCTTCATTTATTTCCTTTAGAGTATTATAGAAATATTTATTAAAACTGCTATATCTAGTGTCCGGTACTGTCAGATGTAGAGAATACAGACTTCCTATGCCGGGAAAAACCTCTCTCAAATGGCAGATGGAAATATCAATCTGAGCAGAGAATTCCCCGGAATGCCATAATTTATAACTTACGGCAAATAAACCAGAAGCATGTTATCCTGAAATAAAGGAGGTAGGATTTAACAAAACACTCAAGTGTTTGAGTAATGACACATCTTACTTCCGGCCATATTTTTTCCTATGGTCAGTTTATGTAAACCATTAAAACACAAATGATTATCGGAGGGAAAGTCCGGATAGTTTAACATTTCGGGGCAATGCACCAGGACATTCATTAATGGATTTTTATCAATATACTTTCATAAACATTTATTTTCCTGCAGACGCATCCGGTCTGACCAGAGAAATAATGTTGCTGATAATTGTCCAGTAACGGCTTGTTGCAGCCACCCCAAATTTCTTTTCAAGAAATGAATTTGGTGCGCCAAATCTTCCATTAATTTTATAACATAAACTAAAGGCTTCCCGGTTTCTTATTTTTATTACCTCAACGTCCTTTGCAGGTGAAACCACCGGGAGTTCCGTTTTTTGCGTGGGTTCTTCGGATAGAAAAGTTATATACTGCTTTACTTCATCAGTCGGGGCAATTCCGTTGAAGGGGTCATATTTTATTATTTCTTCCAACTGGGATATTGTCCTGATAAAAATTGGGACCTCATAACCCAGAGACCTGCTCAGCTCCTGCCTGATGAGGAGTTCAAGAGTAGCGGCGTCTGCTTCCCGGGATTCAAAAATGACATTGCCGCTCTGTATATAGGTTTTAACAGCTTCCATGCCTGCTGATGTGAATATTTCACGCAATTTCTCCATTTTAACCACCCTTTGTCCGCCAACGTTAATTCCTCGCAAAAAAGCCGCATATTTAGCCATCTTTTATTCCTGCCTGTTTGATATTATATTAATATTTTCATAGATATTATTTTACTTTTATTTGTGCGGATTTGCAATCCTTTTAAGTTCCGACTGGGAAGAAAGGATCTGATATTAAAATAGATAAAGTATTTTATTTTTTTAATTCCGGAATTGAACTGAATATTTTAATTATTACTATTTTAACTTAAATTAATAATATTTTTATCATCAGCCATAGAGTTATCTTATGAAAACTGAACATACTCTGTTCATTAAAAACATGGTTTGCAACCGCTGCATAAAGGTCGTCAGGGAAGAACTTGAAAAGCTGGGCATGAAGGTAGAAGCTATTGAATTAGGTGAAGTGAAAGTATCAGGACCTGCCTTCCCGCATGAGAAAATAAAACTGGTATTGGAGGAAAACGGATTTGAACTGGTTGAAGATAAAAAGGCAAAGCTTATTAATAAGATAAAGACTCATATCATTGAAGTAATTCATTCTGATAAGCTGGAAAATATGGACATAAATTTCTCTGATTACCTGGAGGAGAAGCTGGATACCGAGTATACATACTTAAGCACCCTATTTTCCTCGGTTGAAAACATCACAATTGAACACTTCATTATTCTGCAGAAGGTTGAACGTGCAAAGGAGCTGCTGAGATACAATGAACTGACGCTGAGCGAAATCGCCTACCGCCTTGGATATAGTTCCTTACAGCACCTTTCCAGCCAGTTTAAGAAAATTACAGGCTTTACTGCCAGTGAATTTAAGTCACTTACCGACAATTACAGGAAACCCCTGGATAAGCTCAATTGAAAATTATATAACACTTTACTAAAATTCTGTAACGCACCTGCACCGGTTACTCCTTATCTTTGTAACAGACAATTAAAGAAAGGAAGTAAAACATGAAAGCGGATAAAATTTCAATTCAGGGAATGTCATGCGGACACTGCGTTATGGCGGTAAAAAAGGGATTATCCCAGCTCCCGGTAGTTATTAAAGATGTAAAGATCGGTTCAGCAGAAGTGGAATATGACGAGTCTAAAATCAGCCTGAAAGAGATTGTAAATGCAATCGAGGATTCAGGTTATAAGGTTCAGTAATCCAATGTAAAAACCATGCGGCAGCTCTTAAATTAAAAGAGCTGCTGCGATGGATTATCTGATCAGCATTATTGAAAGGATGAAATAATGGAAAAGGTACAAGATAAAAATACAATACAGAAGTTCAGCCTGCCGGTTGAAGGCATGACCTGTGCAAGCTGTGTTGCCCGTGTAGAGAAAGCGATTGGTAAAATTGAAGGGGTAAAGAACGTAGCCGTAAATATTGCCACAGAGAAAGCCAGCTTCGAGATTGATCCCTCCAGAGCGGATATCAGGGATATTGCGGCTGCCGTTGAGGATGCCGGGTATAAAATGGCCCTCCCGGCCGATAAAACCAGTATCAGCACAGATGTGCTGCCAGAGGAACAGGATCAGCATGGCGGTGAGTATTTTAAGGCTCTGACCAAGGACCTGATATTTTCGCTGGTGCTTACAATTCCTGTATTTATAATCAGCATGTCGATGGAGTTTACATGGTTCCATAGACTATTTGCGTCTTCAACCGGTAACTCAGAACTTATGGATACTATAAATAAAATACTGCTGATACTGACAACTCCTGTAGTATTTATTTCCGGTAAACGTTTCTTTGTTATTTTCTGGAATAATCTGAAGCACCTTGCAGCCGATATGAATTCATTAGTAGCAATCGGAACAGGGACTGCATATATCTATAGCCTCATGGCAACATTGTTTCCAGGACTTGTTACTTCAGCCGGAAAAGCTCCCCACGTATATTTTGACTCCACAGCCGTAATTATCACATTGATACTGATGGGACGCTGGCTTGAAAACAGGGCAAAACAAAAGACAGGCTCCGCTATTAAAAAGCTTCTTGAGCTTAAGCCTAAAACTGCCGAAGTAAAGAGAAATGGATCAGCTGTAAAAGTAAACATCGATGAGCTGGTACTGAATGATATAGTAATTGTCCGCCCGGGAGAAAAAATACCTGCTGACGGCATCCTTACAGAAGGGTTATCAACAGTAGATGAATCGATGATTACAGGTGAGAGCATTCCCGTTGAGAAATTCACCGGCTCTAAAGTTATTGGCGGAACGATTAATAAAAACGGATCCTTTGAATTCAGGATCACAGCACTCGGAAGAAATTCTGTGCTGGGACAAATTATTAAACTTGTTGAAGAGGCCCAGGGCTCAAAAGCCCCTATTCAAAAACTGGCGGATAAGATCGCCTCAGTCTTTGTGCCTGTTGTTGTTGCTATAGCACTGCTTACTTTTGCCGTATGGTTTTTTGCGGGAGGTCAATATTCTTTTAACCTGGCTCTGATTAATTTTGTTGCGGTCTTAATAATTGCATGTCCTTGTGCACTTGGACTTGCAACACCTACGGCTATAATGGTTGGAACCGGACTCGGAGCTAACCACGGCATTTTAATAAAAAATGGGGAGAGCCTCGAAGAGGCGCACAAAATATCAACAATTATTCTGGATAAAACAGGCACAATTACAGAGGGAAAACCCACAGTAACGGATATATTTACCGATGGAATTTCCGAGGATGAGCTGGTCAGGATAATCGCTTCAGTTGAAAATAAATCCGAACACCCGATTGCACAAGCAATAGCTGATTATGCAAAGTCAAGAGGAATTGTTTTAAGTAATGTTGAGGCCTTCCAGAGTATTACAGGTCAGGGCATCACTGCTGTAGTAAATGGTGATGCAGTTGTAATTGGCAATGCTAAACTGATGAGTGAATACTCTCTCAAGACAGATCTGTTCGCTGAACATTTTCAAAGGCTTTCTGAGGAGGGTAAAACGGTAGTTTATGCCGCAATAAACGGGGAATTAAAGGGAATCATGGCAGTTGAGGATCCGATTAAGGAATCATCCATTGAGGCAGTCTCTGCCCTGAAGAAAATGAATATCAGGGTTGTAATGCTTACCGGTGATAATGAAAAAACAGCCGCTGCAATTGCAAAGAGAGTTGGAATTGAAAACTTTTCAGCCGGAATACTTCCTGAAGATAAGGCTCTGGAAGTCCAGAAGTACCAGAAAAGCGGAAATGTAGTTGCTATGGCCGGCGACGGAATAAATGATGCACCCGCTCTGGCGCAGAGCAACGTAGGAATTGCAATGGGAAATGGAACCGATGTTGCAATTGAAACAGCCGATATTACTCTGATAAAAGGTGACCTTAAAGGCGTAGTAAATTCAATCCGGTTGTCTAAAAAAACTATAAAAACAATTAAGCAAAATCTATTCTGGGCATTTATTTACAACGTGCTGGGCATACCGCTTGCCGCCTTAGGTTTACTGAATCCCATGTTTGCAGCTCTGGCAATGTCATTTAGTTCGGTCTCCGTAGTAAGCAATTCACTGAGACTGCGCAGCACAAAGATGTAAAACATATTGTTACTCACATTATCCAATGAAGCATCCAGGGATTTTGTCTGATTCTTAAGGCTTCTCCGGGAAGCTCTGCCAATCTGGCAGATGACTTTGGTTACGAAAATACAGAGCTTATTGGAAATGTTGTGGAGTTAA
>JBLMZM010000120.1:0-16723 GCA_050258815.1 Ignavibacteriales bacterium | reverse complement strand
AGAATGCAGGTACTTATGAAGTTAGTTTTGATGCCTCAAAACTCGCCAGCGGTATCTACCTCTACAACCTTACAAGCGGAAGCTTCTCTTCAACTAAGAAAATGATACTGATGAAGTAATTTCCTCTGGTTTGTTTTTTGAAAGTCCTGTTGAATTACTCAACAGGACTTTTTTTTTATTGCGACTAAATCTTCTGTCTGGCCTGCCATCATAAATACTTTAGTTTCTGAACTTTACCATAAATTACAAGAATTAAAAAACTTATCCCTATTTTCCATTTTTCGTTGAAAGTAGCAAAAAAAATAGAAAATATTTCTCTTTTTTAAGAAAGGGAAGGGGAATATCTGTCATTTTTGCTTCATAAATGAATTCAACCGGTTATGGTATGTTAATTGTTACATTATTTATTAGGCAAAATAACGAGGTATTTAGTGGAATTTATTGACGAAACCTATATTCATTCTCTTTTGAATGATGCTTCTTTGAGGGATACTTCTTATCAATCAGAAATTATTTCAAAAGCAAAAGAAGCTCAGGGACTTACCTTAAAAGAAAGTGCGGCATTATTGAATATTACCTCGCCGGAGGTTCAGGCGGAGTTATTTTCAGCGGCCATGGAAGTTAAAGAAAAGATTTATGGGAACAGGATCGTCTTATTTGCTCCATTATATTTTACCAACGTTTGTATAAATAATTGCCTTTATTGTGCTTTCAGACGCGATAATAAAGAGCTAAAGAGAAAATCACTTACTCTGGATGAGATTGAAGAAGAAGCAAAACTCCTGGTTCAGCAAGGGCAGAAGAGAATTCTGCTGGTCGCAGGTGAACATCCGAAGAAATCGGAACTGAGCTTTATCGGGCAGGCTGTTGAAAGGGTATACAGCGTCAAGGTTGGTAACGGGAATATAAGAAGAATTAATATTAATACCGCTCCCTTGTCCCTGGATAATTTCAGAACGCTAAAGAGTTTCGGAATCGGCACTTATCAATGTTTCCAGGAAACATACCATTATGATACATACAGACTCATGCATCCTGATGGCCCCAAGAGTGATTACGCATGGAGATTATATGCGATGGACAGGGCTTTACAGGCTGGTATTGATGACGTGGGAATCGGAGCCCTTTTTGGACTGACAGACTACAAATTTGAAACTTTAGGGCTTCTTAATCATGCTTTCAATCTTGATGCTAAATATGGGATCGGTCCTCATACAATTTCTGTTCCCAGACTTGAGCCTGCACTGAATGCACCTGCAGCTGTTAATCCGCCCCATGCTGTTGATGATGTTTCTTTTAAGAAAATTGTAGCTGTCCTGCGCCTGGCTGTCCCATACACGGGAATTATCCTGTCGACCCGGGAAAAAGCAGAGCTGAGGCGAGAATTGCTGTCCGTTGGTGTATCACAGATCAGTGCCGGCAGCCGCACTTCTCCGGGAGCATACAAGGAATCCCGTGAAAGCCTTCAGCAGCACGAAATGGAACAGTTCCAGCTTGGCGACCACCGTTCCCTCGATGAGGTAGTACGTGATTGCTGCTCTCTGGGATACCTGCCAAGTTTCTGTACAGCCTGTTACCGTTCAAGCAGAACAGGAGACAGGTTTATGGAACTGGCCAAGAGCGGCAATATCGGCAAAATTTGTGTGCCTAACGCTCTGTCTACATTTGAGGAATACCTGCTGGATTTTGCCTCAGATGGTACAAAATACGCCGGAGAAGAATTCCTTATGGCGGAAGTTGAAAAAGAAAGCGGTGTTACAAAGAATAAAGCCAAAGAAATGATTGGGAAAATTAAATCAGGAGAAAGAGACGTTTATCTTTAAGGTAATAAATGAAGCTGGATGAAATACTAAACAAAAAGAATTTATCGAAAGAGGAGATTGTTTATCTGCTTGAGCTTTCTGACTTCAGAAATACCAGAAGGCTTTTTGACAGGGCTGATGAAGTCAGGAAACAATACTGCGGTGACGAAGTGCACCTGCGTGGTATTATTGAATTTTCGAATTGCTGTGAGCAGGATTGCTTGTATTGCGGACTCAGGCACAGCAACAGTGAAATCGAAAGATACAGAATGACGGCAGATGAAATAATCGAGACTGCCAAGACAATCTCAAATCTCGGCATACATACTATTGTACTCCAGTCCGGAGAGGATAGCGCCTTTGACGTGGATAAAATCGCCTATATTATTTATTTCATAAAGCAAAACTGCGATGTGGCAATTACTTTGAGTCTGGGAGAAAGGGATTTTGAGGAATACAAGACCTGGAGATATGCCGGAGCAGACAGATACCTTCTTAAACATGAGACAGCTAATCCTGAACTGTATTCCATATACCACATGAAACAAAAAGTTCAGGAAAGGATAGAACACCTTGAATTCCTTAAATCCATCGGGTACCAGATCGGAAGTGGCAATCTTATCGGACTTCCGGGACAAACGGTGGAGGATATTGCGGATGACCTTCTGTTGTGCCGCGATCTGGACGTCGATATGGCCTCATTCAGTCCATTTGTCCCATCACCCAATACGCCTTTCAGAAATAAACCTGTTGGCAGTGTTGAGCTGACTCTCAAGACTATAGCTGCAGGCAGGATCTTAATGAAAAATACCCATATTCCGGCTACTACTGCGATAGCTACTATAGATTCCCTCGGCAGGGAAAAAGCCCTGAGAGTAGGCGCCAACGTCGTAATGCCAAACTTTACCCCAAAATCATACAGGGATAAGTACTGTATTTATCCCAATAAAAGATTTATTGTGGACGACCCTATTAACAGCAACACTTATATTCAGCATATCATTAATTCATTGGGCCGGAGAGTATCAAATTCACGCGGTGACTCTTTGAAGCATCAGCAGAACTTGTCTCAATTCATCTGATTTATTATTATATTATATCCTGTCAATTTTTCATATTTACAACAATAACGGAATCGTAATGAATAAACATCTCTTGTTACTTGTTTCTTCAATGTTTATGATGAGTTTCATCTTTAACGGCTGCTCGAAGAAAAGCGAGCAGGAATATTGGGATCTGGGTCACAAATTTGAAAAAGAGGGGAAATTTGCCGAAGCAATTGACTCTTTTGAGTCGCTGGTGAGTAACTATCCATCAAGCCCCAAAGCCTCAGCAGTTTTATTTGAAATCGGGAAACTTTACCAGAGTAAAAGTGTTAAAAATATATCGGACACTGACGCTCTGAAGAAAAGCATAAGCTATTATGAAAAAATATCCGATGATTATCCTAACAGCCCTGAAGCCCCCAGCGCGCTTTTCATGGTAGGATTTATCTATGCCAATGACCTGCGTGATTTCAATTCCGCCACTCAGGCACTGAAAAAATTCCTGGCAAAGTATCCTAAACACGAAATGGCTTCATCTGCACAGGCAGAACTGGATAATATGGGACTTACTCCCGATGAGATTTTAAAGAAAAACCTAGAGGCCAAACAATAATGCCTGATTCATACCAGGATTATAGAAAATTTCTGGACCCTTCAACAGTTTCCAAGCTTAATTCACTCGAATTAAAAGCCAGACTCGTCGTTGAAGGGTTTATGGTTGGTTTACACAGGAGCCCTTATCATGGTTTCAGTGTGGAATTCAGCGAACATCGCCCTTATATGCAGGGCGATAGCCCGAAGAATATCGACTGGAAAGCTTATGGAAAAACGGAAAAATACTATATTAAGCAGTTTGAGGAAGAAACAAACCTTGTAAGCCATGTGATTGTTGACGTCAGCAAATCCATGGATTTTGCTTATAACAATAACCTTAAAAAACTCGAATATGCTTCAATACTTGCAGCCAGCCTGATTTATCTTATGCTGAAACAGCAGGATGCGGCAGGCCTTGCACTATATTCCGACAAAATTGAAACCCTGATGGCACCAAAATCCAGCAGGGCATACCTGAGCGAATTATTAAAGAGCCTCGCTGCAGTTAAGCCTTCAAGCAAGACTCAGACCGCGCACTGTCTAAATTCAGTTGCTGAAAAAGTTAAAAGGAGGGGCCTTGTTATTGTTATCTCCGACTTTTTTGACGATGTAAATTCTGTGCTCACGGCATTAAAACACTTCAGATACAAGAAAAATGAGGTCATTGTCTTCCAGATACTTGATCCCATTGAATTGAGTTTTGCCTTCGGCAGAGATGCCGTATTTAAGGATATGGAAACATCTGAGGAAATAATTACACAGCCATTCCAGATCCAGAAAGCTTATCAGCAGGCAATGGCGGAATACGTGGAAACAATAAAAGAGGAATGCCTCAATTCCGGGATTGAATATAATCTGCTGGATACAACTGTCCCATTCGATAAGGCACTGTTCAGCTATTTCAAAAAAAGAGCACGCCTTCTTTAATAAAAGCACAATACCTTTAAAATCCTAATTACCGGTCTCATATGCGTAGGAATTAACGTCTGAGGCTATGAATGAGTGGGGTTTCAGCACAGGATCATACAACATCCTGCTATAGAATAAAGCATTAGCACCAAATAACATCGATTTTGCGTCATATCCCAAAACTCTAAGATATGCGGTTACAGCTGCACTTAATAGTCCGTCATAACAATATATTACTATTGCTTTATCTGTAGGCATTGTCTGCAGTTCTCTGCCGCTCCTCAATTCCGAGGATTGGGCATAAAGAACCGCCTGTCTGGGATGACCCAAACCTGAATATGGATTAAATGCCCCCATCGCCAGGTATAGTTCTCCATTACCATAACACACCAGATAATATTTCCCGGCAATGGAGGAAGTATCCGAAAATACCTGTGAAGTTCTTATACTGGGACTTTCGATGGTGATTGAATTCAGACTTTTATCCTCATCCGTAAAACCTAGTTTGAGCAGGTCTGAAACCCTCTCTTCAATTTTATCTTTGATATTGCTGGAAGTGGTTCTGAAACTGACAACTGGCAGCTGTGTCATTTCCCCCTTGTGAACAGATGCATTTGTAAAAGTGCTCATCAGTGGACTGTTAGTAACAGCCTGGATCCATACATCGGAGAAATCCCTGTTCCATGCTGCCATGCCGTATTTAAGTGAATAAACATTATTGTAACCGCTAAGTCTAAGCAGTGTTGCATAATAAACAGCAGCCTGTCCGCTTGAACTAATTAAGACTATCTTCTGATATTCCTGCCAATTCATACCTTTAAGCTTATTGAGCAGATCTTCGCTCTGAATGTTGAGCGCTCCCGGTACATGTCCTGAAAAAAACTGATAGGCGGGCCTGGTATCAATAATCAGATAATTTTTTAAGTTATCATTCACTTCCTTGGCTCCAATAACCCATGGTGTCTCGAGTGAATTGATATAGTCTCCCTGGGATTCAAAATACACCAGCATTTCTGCTGTGTTTTCTGCACCTTTGACCGGTTCGTTGACCAGGTCATTTTTAAGGCACCCTTGCAGTGAAATAGCAAGAAACAGTATTCCTGCGTAAATAATCCTGCCTGCACGTGTTATATAGTCTGAAGTAGCTTTCATTGCGGTTTATAGTTACCTCCGATTGCCATACCTATAAATAACCCAATGACGTCCTCCCCGTATACGTTCCAGATTATCTGGCCGCCCCCCTGAACAAATGAGTTGGAAATCTGCTGATTATTAGCTTTGGTAAGGAAGTAGTCATAATAACTTTTGTCGAATGCATAAGCCCTTATAGAAGCTGAGCGGAAATAAAACTCCGTTCTGTAGTTTTCAGGTATATCTATTGTTTTTAATGTTATATTCGAGTTCAAACCAGCATCTGAGGGTTTTACAATTTCAGGGAAATCATTGGAAAAGCCCAATACCGAATAAGCCGTTATTCCCGGGATGGTCCAGGCAAGTCCATATACCTCATTTGCTTTAGGAGAAACCGAAGCCTGGAAATACTGGTTATTTATTTTCTGTGCGCTGATGATTTTAGGGATTTGAGGAACGGATGTATTGCTGTAGATGCTCTTGCCGGCATAGCTGGCAAAAAGCTCATATGTAGATCCCTCCTTTATTATAAGGTTATACTTGGGCTTATATAATCCATCCTTTACATACAAAAGGGGAATAACCTGAATTCCATCTATTTTGAGATATGCCGTTATATCAGTTATTTCAGCTTTCTTAATGTCATATTCCTCTGTAAGGGGCAGTGTTCTTGTAAAGGTTATTCCCCCGAATGTTGAATCGGCCTTTAAACTGGCAAATACGGCAACTTTTTGTTTGTAAAGTCCATCCGGTTCCAGTACATCCGTCTGCTGACAGCCGGTGGCAAATAAAAGAATAAGCAGAATCATGCTGGTAATTATTATTTTCATTTTCAGGCTATAATTTTAATGTAATACTCAATGCCGGTAGAAACGGGAATAATGATATTGAACGGTACTTTGGTGAAAGTACCAGTTCGCCGCTTCCAGGTTGGGCAACTACAGCATAGTATGCAAAAGGATTTTTCCTGTTATATACGTTATATATGCTGAGAGAGACTTCCATAGCGGCCCTGCCCCAATCAAATTTGTATGTCATGCTTACATCCATTTTATGGTAATCCGGAAGCTTGTAAGAATTTCTTTCGTTGTAATCAAACTGAATCCTGGCTGCCGGGTCCAGGTCCACACCTCCAATCCGGTATTGTGATACAGGAGTATTAAAACCCTGACCGGATGCGTACATCCAGGTCAGCCCGAAACTAAGATTCTGTATTAATTTATAGGTAAGGATTACAGAAATATCATTTCGCCTGTCAAACCTGGGATAAAATATTCTTCCCGCGTTCAGTTCCTCAAATTTCCTCTTTGTCCATGACAGCGTATAGCCTATCCAGCCGGTCAGATCACCCGCCGATTTATTCAGAAAGAATTCAACTCCATATGCTTCGCCGGCACCCCTGGTGAAAAGGTCCACTATTGAGTTCTGGGGATTATATATCAGGTTATCCTTAAACTCATACAGATTTTTCATATCCTTGTAGTATCCCTCAACTGAAAACTCATACTGTCTGTCTGAAAAGTATGAATCTACGCCAAGGATATATTGCTTTGCATTGGACGGGCTTATGACCTTGGTCGAGGGATACCAAAGATCTGTCGGCAGGGAAATGTCATTTCTTATTATAAGGTGAAGATACTGATTGGCTACTGCAAAAGCGCCCTTTAGCGACACATTTTCGTTGATACTGAAAACAGCTGACAGCCGGGGTTCAAACTGAAGGTATTTCTGGGCGCTGAAATAGTAAAACCTTCCCCCGGAATTTAACTTGAGGCGTGAAGTAAGCTGCCATTCACTCTGGAAATAACCGGCTAATTCATAATTAAAGTTAGTATTTTCATTACCCGAGCTCTTCTCGATGAGGTAACTGTATACATTACTATAGTCCAATTCATAATTATGCAGGGCAAGGTCAAAACCCAGCTTGGCCAGGTTATCTTCAGTAAGAAAGAACTCCACATCTTTTTTTAACAGGAAATCCTGCAGTTGCGACAGTGAATAGTAATCCGAAGAAATGGATTTTGAGGAGGTATCATTTATAATGGATTTGAATTTGTAATTGACATAGCTCAACGAAGTATTGGAAAATCGGGAATTTGAAAGAAGCTGCGACCAGTTCAGGCTAACTGTTGCATTCTGCCATTGAATATCATAATTGATTGTTTCGCCTGAAGGATTATAAATATGATCATTGCTGAGAATAGTGCTAATGGATATAATGTCATTTCCTGAAGCAGAAAATGAAAGTTTTGAGCTCAAATCATAGAAATTATACCGCGGAGTATTTTCACTGGCATTCATTATATTCTGAAGAGCATCATAATACATCTTCCTGCCAGAAAAGATATAGGTGGCATTGTCATTCAATGGTCCTTCAAGCGTCAGACGGGAGTTGATCATTCCAAGCCCCAGTATAACCTTATTACTTTCCTTGGACCCGTTTCTCAGCTTAATGTCGAGTACGCTTGAGAGCCTTCCTCCATATTCTGCAGGGAAAGCCCCTTTGATTAGCTTAATATCCTGCAAAGCGTCAGAATTAAATGTGCTTGCAAAATTTCCGAGGTGGGTGGGGTTATAAACGATAACGCCGTCAACCAGGGTAAGCGTCTGGTCAGGCGTGCTGCCTCTGATATATAATCCTGTAGAAAGTTCATTATTAATTGTTATACCGGGCAGCATCTGCAGGGATTTGAATAAATCAACTTCTCCGCTTATTGAGGGCAGCTGGCTAATCATATCCGGGGATAAATTTACAGAGCTTATGTCAGGTGACCCGGTTTTCTCACCTTTAATAATTACTTCCTGTAAATTAATATTTTCCTGCTGCACCTCGATATCCAGCCTGATTGTTCTGGAGGGACCTGAAAGAGAAATTTTATTTATAAAAGCCGTATATCCAAGGCTCCGTGCGACAATAATATAAGTACCGGACTGGAGTCTGGGGATTGCATAATATCCGTACTGGTTTGCAGTGATGCCCCTGAAAGGAGGCATAGCCGTGTTTACGCTGTCCCTGTATAACAAGATACTTGCGCCAGTCAGAACCTCACCGGTTACTTTGTCCTTTATCAGGCCAGATATTGTAAAATAGTTTTCCTGGGAGTAATTACTGCTGACGAAAAGCAACAGGAAGCTAAGAGCTGCAATTGATATGTGGTTCTTGCTAATTGAGATCATTATAAAATGCCGTAACATTACAAAATTTGTTAAAGGATGCTTATAATGAAACAGGAAATGAATATTAGGACAGAACTAAACTTCTATGTCAGGAAGTTAATTAAAAGATCCGGAAATAAAAATAGAATAATGAATATTTTATTATGCCCGGTAAGATTATAACCCAACCGGGCATTGAAAGAATTTGTCAGAAGAAACTCTTGATTTCACCGAAATACTTGTCTATATACTTTTCTGCTTCTTCAGATGTCTTAGCTTCAGTAACGCACCTGATAATCGGTTCTGTATTTGACTTCCTGAAATGGACCCAGTGATCTGGGAAATCAATTCTGAGACCGTCCTCGCTATTTATTTTCTCCTGGCAGTATTTATCCGTGAGATTCTTAATTATGTCATCAGGATTTTTATCCTTAAGTTCCAGCTTTCTTTTGGCAATAAAATACCGGGGGAGGGCTGATTTCAACTCACTCAGAGTGCCATTAAATTCAAGCAGCTGCTGTAGAGTCATGGCTATACCCACCAGAGCATCGCGGCCATAGTGTAGTGCCGGGTATATCACACCGCCACTGCCTTCACCACCTATTATTGCATCTACTTCCTTCATTTTTTTTACCACATTGGCTTCTCCAACTGCAGACCTGTACACGCTGCATCCTGCAGCCGCAGCAACGTCATCAACCGCTCTGGTTGTTGACAGGTTTACCACAACATTTCCTTTTTCCTTTGATAATACAAACCTGACGGCCTGCGTAATTGTATTTTCTTCGCCAAAGGGCTGTCCATCATTAGTAATTAAGACGAGACGGTCAACATCGGGATCAACTACAACTCCCAGATCAGCACCGGCTTCCTTAACAGCTTTCATTGTACCGGTAAGATTTTCTGGCAATGGCTCGGGCAGGCGGGGGAATATACCTGTTTTATCACAATCCAGTTCTATAACTTCACACCCGAAATCCCTTAACAACTGGGGAATGACATATACTCCGGCCCCATTTACACAATCGGCAACGACTCTGAATTTTCTTTTCCTTATTGCCTCCCGGTCTATATATTTCAGGTTCAGTACATCATTTACGTGTTTCTGAAGACCTTCATTATATGTGGTAATTTTTCCCAGGTGCTCCCAGTTTTTGTAACTGTTTTTATTACTATCCAGAATCTTCAGCATTTCAACATTTTCTTCAGGGGTCATGAACTGGCCCGTATTGTTTAAAAGTTTAAGTGCGTTCCATTCGTTTGGATTGTGGCTGGCTGAAATGGCTATGCCGCCTGCTGCCATCAGGTTTTTAACCGTATATTGTACAGTTGGTGTTGGACATATACCAATATCTATAACATCATTGCCTTTGGCAATCAGGGTACCGGCAACAATATTTTTTACCATTTCCCCCGATATGCGGGCATCGCGCCCAATAACAATTTTTCCTTTGCCGCAGAAATCAGCGTATGCTGATGTATATTTTACGAGAACTTCAGGTTCAAGTCCGTCTCCGATAATTCCTCTGATACCCGATATGCTCACCATTAACGTCGGCATTATTCCTCCTGTCTATAAATCACTTCAAATATTAAATATAAAAATAAAAATTTTTGACTAAATATAAATTATTTTATTTCTTCTATTATCCTCTATTATATAAAATTTAAACATTATATGGGGGGAATTCTAACGGATTCGGGAAAATGAATGTGGATTTTGCTGATTTCAGTCATTCCTTTAATTGATGCCTTTGGAAATCTTTTTAACAAAAAAGCTTCGAAGCAGGGGATTGACCCGCTGATCATATCCTGGGCCAATAATATTCTGGTGGTTTTACTGGTGCTGCCGCTCATTTTCTTTGTTGATCTGAGGATTACCTCCGGTTATATTAAAGCACTCTGCGTTACAGGCACAATTAACGTATTTGCTACAATAATGTACATGCGGGCCGTTTCAAAAGGCGATATTTCTGAAATAATCCCAATGCTCAGTTTTACCCCTCTGTTTATGCTGATAACTTCCCCTATAATAGTAGGGGAACTGCCAAAACCAGGAGGCATTGCAGGAATACTTTTGGTAGTCCTGGGCTCCTATCTTCTGAATATAAATCTGCGTTCCAGGGATTTATTAGCTCCCATAGCCGCCCTGTATAAGAATTCCGGGACAAGACTCATGCTGATAGTGTCCTTCCTTTTCAGCATTACTTCTAACTTTGATAAAGTAGCAGTTAACTATTCGTCCCCGATGCAGCACCTGCTTTTCCTCAACCTGTACGTATTTGCAGGCGTTTCAATAGTAATGATGGCAAGTAGAAAGTTCAGCCATTCTCAGCTCTCTGCTGGCAGGTACAACCTTTTTATTCTCAGCCTTCTTAATCTAGCCGGCAGCCTGCTGTTCCTTTTTGCAATAACCTACACCTATGTTGCTTATGTGATTTCACTGAAAAGGACCTCGGGTATGCTGAG
Source organism: Ignavibacteriales bacterium (assembly GCA_050258815.1). Classification (GTDB taxonomy): domain Bacteria; phylum Bacteroidota; class Ignavibacteria; order Ignavibacteriales; family SURF-24; genus JAAXKN01. The sequence continues at coordinate 5,616 of JBLMZM010000120.1, read as the reverse complement.
TGTGCTGCTAGGGCATTATTTCCTGAAGGAGCCCAATATCCGTGAAAGGATACTTGGTTCAGTAATAATGTTTATTGGGGTAATCCTGATACTTTTCACCAGATCCTGAGAATCATCATAACTCCGCATATTTTTAGCTTTAGAAAGATATATACAGGAGATGCCACTGTTCATAAGAGCCGGGGGTAAACAAAACCTGCTCTTGACCCAAGTCAAAATCTTTTACAGGGCATGGTCTTTTTACATTTGATTGTTTTTTATATATTTAATATTAAACCAAAAAGAAGGCAATATGACAAAAAAATATGACATTGCCGTTTTAGGAGGGGGACCCGGCGGGTATGTAGCGGCTATCAGAGCCTCGCAGCTGGGTTTTAAGACGGTAATAATTGAAAAGGATAATCTGGGCGGGATTTGCCTGAACTGGGGGTGTATCCCTACTAAAGCTCTTCTAAAGAATGTTGAAGTGCTCGACAAAATTAAACATGCCGGTGATTATGGAATAAAAGTGGAGAACTATTCTTTCGATTTTACTAAGGTCATAAAAAGGAGCCGTGATATTGCCGACCGGATTGCCAAAAATGTAGAATTTCTGATGAAAAAAAACAAGATCGACAGGATCCGCGGTTATGGTAAACTTACTGATAAAAACCGCATTGAAGTTTCAGCCGACGGGGGCGGCAAAATTGAACCGATTGAAGCTGACAGGATAATAGTTGCTACCGGAGCCAGACCACGCATTCTCCCACAGATTCCTGTGGATAATAAATTCATTATTACAAGTACCGAAGCCATGTCCCTTAAAACACTGCCAAAGGAAATGATAATCATCGGGGCAGGTGCCATCGGGATAGAGTTCGCTTACTTCTACAATGTATTAGGAACTAAAGTAACAGTTATCGAAGTTATGGATAGTATACTGCCAATCGAAGATAAAGAGATCAGCGATACATTGCTGAAGGAGTTGAAGAAACAGGGCATTACATTTTATACGGGAACTTCTGTTGAAAAAGCTGAGGTAAGGGATAATAAAGTAATTGTTGAAACAAATACAAAAAGTGGGGAAAGCCGTTCCCTCAGCGCCGAAATCGTGCTGTCTGCCATCGGAGTTACCGGAAACGTGGAAGGCTTCGGACTGGAAGAATTGGGAGTTGAACTGTACAGGAACCATATTAAAGTAGACAAGACTACTTACGAAACAAATATTAAGGGAATTTATGCCATCGGAGACGTTATCGGACCCCCATGGCTTGCACATGTAGCTTCAGCAGAAGGCATCCACTGTGTGGAGACCATTAAGGGGCTACATACACCACCGATTGACTATGATACAATTCCCGGATGTACCTATTGCCAACCCCAGGTGGCCAGTGTCGGTTTAACCGAGTCAAAGGCAATCGAGGCCGGCTACAAGCTGAAAATAGGAAAATTTCCCTTTATGGCGAGCGGTAAAGCCTTTGCCATTGGAGAAAGAGAGGGATTTGTTAAAGTAATTTTTGACGAGAAGTACGGTGAATTACTGGGAGCACATATAATCGGATCTGAAGCAACAGAACTTATTGCAGAATTTACACTGGCTAAATCCATGGAAGCAAGCTATGAGTCCATAGTAAAAACAATCCATGCTCACCCGACCCTTGCAGAATCTGTAATGGAAGCCACGGCTAATGCATATGGAGAAGCAATACACATATGAGAGAATTGGAATTTTATGACCTTGGTCTCATCAATTATGATAAGGCCTGGGAACTTCAAAGAGAAACATTCGAATTAAGAAAAAATAACGATATACCCGATAGATTGTATCTGCTGGAACATCCTCATACCTATACTTTAGGTAAAGTGGCAGATAAAAATAATCTGATTAGCTCAGAACAATATCTGAAGGAAAATCAGATATCCGTTTATGAAATTGACAGAGGCGGGGATATTACATATCACGGACCCGGCCAGGTTGTCGGTTATCCTATAATTAACCTGTCTGACTGGAAACAGGACGCTCATCAGTACCTGCGCGGACTTGAGGAGGTAATAATCCGGACTTGCAGGGATTATGGCCTGGAAACTACCCGTATTGAAAAACTTACGGGAGTTTGGATTGAGGACAGAAAAATTGCGGCAATCGGAATAAAGGTTAGCCGGTGGATTACAATGCACGGTTTTGCATTTAACGTCAATACAGACCTTTCTCTCTTTAACGGCATTATCCCGTGTGGAATAACTGATAAAAAGGTCACCTCCTTAGCCAGGGAACTTGGCGGGGAAATGGATATTAATGGTGTTAAGGAAAAGCTTGTTGAAAATTTCAAAACCGTATTCGGTTATGCTATAATAAAAAGGAAATAACTATGAAACCTGTTGGTCCGCTGGATGAACAGGACGGATTGACAGATTATACAGAAAAGAGGGAGAGATGATAAAAAAGAACGCCCAGGAAACGGGAAGCGCTGTTGAGCTCGATAACAGTCCTGACACTCCGACCGGGAAAACCGATACGTTCGGAGGTCTGTCAAAAACTGAACTGATGAATGCCCTCCGGCTTATGTATATGTCCAGGCAAATTGATCTCAAAGCAATGAACCTGCTGAAGCAGGGCAAGTCTTTCTTCCATATAGCTGCGGCGGGACATGAGGCAATTCAGGTAGCTAGCGGCCTGGTAATGAAAAAAGGTGTGGATTGGGCATTCCCATACTATCGCGACCTAGCCTTTTCTTTGGCCATGGGAATAAAACCCGAAGAAATGTTCCTTGCTCTGCTGGCAAAAGCTGAGGATCCCATGACCGGCGGAAGACAGATGCCGTGCCACTGGGGATACAAAGAATTAAATATACCTACTCAGTCAAGCCCAACCGGGACACAGTTCCTGCAGGCCGTTGGAAGCGCTCTGGCTAATGTAAGAAAGGGAATCAATGCTGTAGTTTATGTAAGCAGTGGTGAGGGTACTACAAGCCAGGGAGAATTCCACGAAGCGGTAAACTGGGCCAGCCGCGAGAAGCTGCCGGTGGTTTTTGTAATACAGAATAATAAATATGCCATCTCTGTACCCGTACAGCAGCAGTCCGGCGGGAAAGATGCATCCATAATAGAAATGATGAAAGGATATGAAAATCTTTTCAGACAAAGAGTTAATGGAACCGATTTTCTGGCATCGCATGCAGCAGCAACTTCGGCATTCAAGTATGCAAGGCAGGGTAGGGGTCCCTCTCTCATAGAAGCTGATTGCGTGAGAATATTATCGCATTCCTCATCCGATGATCAGAAAAAGTACAGAAACCTTCAGGAAATAGAGTCAGACATGAAGAAATGTCCCATTGAATATTTTTCGAATTTCCTGATAAAAAGACAGGTTATGACCGAACTGGCTTATACAGAACTAAAGAAAGAAATTAATAATCATATAGAAGAAGCAGCAAACTGGGCCTTAACCCAGCCGGATCCTAAAGCTGAGAGCGCAAAATCTTATATCTATGACGAGAGCGGCAAAAAAGACAGGCTGGCATATGAGAAGTCCAAACCTGAGGGAAAACCTGTAGTGCTTGTGGATGCAGTTAACCATGCGCTCAGGGAAGAAATGGAGCGTAACAATAAAATATATCTCTTTGGTGAGGATGTTGCCGACGATAAAGGCGGCGTATTTTCTGCCACCAAGGGATTGTCCACGCAGTTTGGAAACGCCAGGGTCTTCAATTCACCTTTGGCAGAAGCCAGCATTGTGGGAGTAGCAATCGGAATGGCTTTAACAGGACTCAAACCGGTAGTTGAAATCCAGTTCGGGGACTATATCTGGCCGGCATTTATGCAGTTCAGGGATGAAATGGTAACATACCGCTACAGATCCAATAACTTCTGGGAAGCCCCGGTGGTTACCAGGGTGGCTGTCGGCGGGTTTATACACGGCGGGTTGTATCATAGCCAGAATATTGAGGGCTTCTTTGCCCATATGCCGGGAATATACATAGCTTATCCCTCAAATGCGGCAGACGCAAAAGGGCTGCTTAAAACGGCACTAAGAATGAATGATCCAGTGCTGTTCCTCGAACACAAAGGACTTTACAGGCAGAGTTATGCTACGACTCCCGAACCCGATGCTGATTATCTGCTGCCGTTTGGAAAAGCGAGGGTTGTAAAGGAGGGTCACGATCTCAGTGTAATCACTTATGGAGCAATGGTACACGAATCCAACTTTGCAGTTTCAAAACTGGAAGATGAAGGTTATTCAGTTGAGATTATCGACATCAGAACAATTAACCCCTTGGATGAAAAGACTATTTTTGAGTCAGTCAGGAAAACCGGTAAGGCAATGATCGTTCATGAGGATATGCTAACCGGCGGTTTTGGTGCAGAAATTGCGTCCAGAATAGCTGACAACTGCTTCAGGTTCCTGGATGCACCCGTTAAAAGGGTTGCGGCAATGGATACACATATACCATATCATCCAAATCTTGAAAATGTGGTTCTTCCGACAAGAGGAAGAATTTATAAGGAAATGAAGGAGCTATTGGCTTATTAGTAAATAAAGTGTGTGAACATTGTGACCAAACTTATGGATTCACCGCCAGCCCTTTCTGTCCTGTCTTAAATCCCAATTAATAACGGGATTCTTGCGGGAGGCTTTGCAATTACGTGTATTTTACACATTCTGATTATTCCCGGGGAGCTATAAAGAATCCATTATTCCGTTTCTGCATTGAAGTACCTGAAAGTATTAAACAAAATAAACAGAGGGATGAAATGAAAATCGATGTTGTTATGCCGAAAATGGGGGAGAGTGTCAACGAAGGCACAATTATCAAATGGCATAAGAAAAAAGGAGAAAAGGTAAAAAAGGATGAGATTATCTTTGAAATCAGCACGGATAAGGTGGATACTGAAATCCCGTCACCTGCTGATGGAATACTTGCCGATATTAAGGTTTTCGAACAGGAAACTGTTCAGGTAGATACGGTTGTAGCTGTAATCGAAACTGAAAGCAGTGTTGAAGAGCCTGCTCCTGCAGCTGCAGCACCCCCGTCAAAGCCCTCAGATACTGAACAGCCCTCAACCACTCAGGTCGGAGGGAACATTGTAGATATTCCCATGCCGAAGATGGGAGAATCCGTGATGGAGGGGACTATAATCAAATGGCACAAAAAGCCTGGCGAACAGGTAAAAAAAGACGAAACTCTGTTTGAAATCAGCACGGATAAGGTTGATACTGAAGTCCCCTCGCCCGAACAGGGGGTTTTAACCGAAATACTCGTGGGAGAACAGCAGACCGTGACTGTCGGAACCATAGTAGCAAGAATTACTACAAAGAGCGGAGTCGCCAAACCGCAGGTAAAATCTGGTGGGCCTGGAGAAATCGTAGAATCACCCAGCCCGCTTATAGAAGAAAGTGAGAAGGAAATAGGTACACTGGTAGAAAGCTACAATGAGCCCGTAGTTTCAAAATCTGAGGGCCAGGAATCTGGCAGATTCTATTCGCCGCTTGTTTTGAATATTGCCCGGCAAGAAAACGTAAGTTTTAATGAGCTGGATGCCATCAGGGGGTCCGGTATTGAAGGAAGGGTAACAAAAAAAGATATTCTTGATTACATAAATAACCGTAAAGCAGCCCCGGCTTCCCGCAGAGAACCC
>JBLMZM010000119.1:0-2797 GCA_050258815.1 Ignavibacteriales bacterium | reverse complement strand
TTAATGTCACTCCTGAAATATTAACGAACGATATTTTAAACTGGCCGTCAAAATATGGAGCTCCTGTAGACCAGAACGGCAAACCTGCCCTTCATGGCGATGCAATGCTCTTTTCATGCATGAAAGGAATTCAAGCCTTTCCCTATAATGGCATGGGCAATCCAGTTGAAAATCTGAGAATAACCCAGACCGTCTATGCGTATAAGACCCCTGGCCTGAGCAATGTACTTTTCGTAAGGTATGAACTCAAAAATGCAGGAACAAAAGATATAAACGGAATTTATGCTGGCTATTACACCGATACGGATATTGCCATAGGTAATGTTAAAAATTCTATAGGATACGATTCTTCCAAAGCGATTATGTATACTTATCTTGATCCTAATGACACCAAAAGTGCCGACTATTATAATTGTGTCAGCGGATGCCTTTTCCTGGAATCTCCTTTTCGTGACAGCAGATTTCCTTACCCGGCCTCAGGGCATAGAATGCTCGAAAGGAATTATGGCGAGAGTGGTTCACAATTCGGCGAACTGAGTCTGAGAGAGCCGGGTCAGATACTGAATGTGCTTAAAGCTCTTGGAAATGACGGCAGCAGCATGATTGACCCCGTAACCAAATCCCCCACTAAATATGCATTTTCGGGTAATCCCGTTACAGGTAAAGGATGGCTTGACCAGGGGACAGGGGATAAACGAAACCTGTTGTGTACGGGGCCGTTTGACCTGAAGGCTTCGGAAAGTAAAGTTATTACTGTAGCTATGATTACAGTGGGTGAAAAACTATTGAAGGACAGTCTTGATAAGCTAAGGACACAAGCTGATCTTATCAGAAATGAAAGTTCAATCTGGTCCTTCCCGGTTTCAAAACAATAGAATTAGGGTTCCCGATTCCGTCTTTGCACACAGGTAACGACAAGGCGCTGATACCGACAGCGCCTAGTTTATTTTAAATAGTCGTGAATTTGAGCTGGATTAAAAACTTTTTCTGAACTCAAAATCCAGATTTATGCCTTTTCTGCCGCAATGCAAAGTGAGACCATCTTAAATACATGTCCCTCAACTTCAACTGGGGGATCAGCCTTCTTATTAGTCAGAATAAACCTGAACCCATTCTGTTCAAGAACTTTCACCCAGTCGTCTTCCTCATAAAGCGTAAATCCATATTGTGCAGTTGGCATTGAAAGCATTGTCTCTTTCGTCCTTAATCCGGCATAAAACATTCCGCCAGGCTTAAGCACGCGGTGAACTTCCTTAAGGTGCTTCGAAGGATCATCCCAGAAATAAATAACATTGTTGCAGTATACTTTATCAAAAGAGTTATCCCCGAAAGGCAAATTATCGCTGCTGCCATGATACAAATTGAGCTTCCCCGAATTGACAGCATTCTGATTTATCTCCCTTGCCTGGGAAACCATTTCCTCGGAATAATCTATTCCTGTCACCTTAATATTGTTCATATTGGAAAATAATATTTCAAAAGACCTTCCGCTTGCAAAACCGATCTCAAGAATAGATTCATCTTTCTTAAGATCCATTGTCTCATAAGTCAGGTCTATCAGAAAAATATTCCCTTTATGCATCAATTCAGCAAATTGCCTGGCAAAAGGTCCCGAAGGCTTGCGAAGCATCTTTGCGATATCTTTTGGCTGTGCAGTTTTTGGATCCATTCTTTATTCTCGCTTTCTGAATGAATAAGTTTATAAACTAATATAAAATATAATCTGCACACAAAAACAAAAAATTCCAAATTTCGAGAATGCCTCTTTGTAAACTTGAAAGTAATTACCGGGCAAAGACTTAGGATGGACTGAAAATCCTTGTGCCGGCGGTTCGATTCCGTCTTTGCACACAGGTAACGACAAGGCGCTGATACCGACAGCGGCTTTTTTTTATTTAAAGAAGCTGCTTTGCCATTGGGAAATAAGATGAAAAAGCTCAGGAACGCAAGTTCCTGAACTTTAATTTTTTTCTTGCATAATCATCAAATGATCAGGAGATTATTTCAGGAGCATCAGTTTCCTGGAATCCCTGAGTTCCCCGGCCTGAATTGTATAGATATATACGCCGGAGGGCAGGGAAGAGGCATTAAACTGGACTGAATGCGTTCCTGCTTCTTTATATTCATTTACAAGCGCGGCAATTTCCTTACCCAGCATGTCATAGACTTTTAATGTAACCATCTTTCCCTCAGGGATTGAGTAGGAGAGGGTTGTTGAAGGGTTGAAGGGATTGGGATAGTTCTGATGTAATAAAAAACATTTCGGTTCTGATGGCTTATCCTTCTTTACATCTGTAAGTATTACTCCTTCTTCTCTAAATACTGCTATACCCGATGTCGTCCCAATCCATTTATTCCCTTGTTCATCTATAGCAATTGATAAAACATAGGACGAAGGAAGTCCGGAATTATCGGACTTGAAAACAGTCCAGTTTTGTCCGTCGAATTTGGCCAGACCCATATCAGTCCCGATCCATTTATTCCCTTGCTGGTCAATAGCAAATGAGTTGACTTGGGGCCCTGGCAGTTTGGAATTGATTACAGTGTAGGCAGTCCAGTTCTGTCCGTTAAATTTAGCTACTCCTCCATGAGTCCCGGCCCATATAATTCCCTGGTTATCTACAGCAATTGAGGAAACATAGGACCCCGGCAGGCCGGATTTGCCATAAATATAGGCAGTCCAGTTCAGTCCGTCAAATTTAGCCAACGCCCAATCAGTCCCGACCCATTTATTTCCCTGCGAGTCAATAGCTATTGAGAAAATATTTGAGCCCGGTACCCCGGTACTATCAGGGTT
>JBLMZM010000118.1:0-3896 GCA_050258815.1 Ignavibacteriales bacterium | reverse complement strand
TGATCGGGAAACGGTCTTCCATCTGGAGCGACATGAAAAGCCTCGGCATGAGCGGAAAATGAAACGCCATCTGGCACTCATCGCCGGCACCGAAATATTCCACCGCGTCTTCGGGCCACTGGTTGGCTTCGGCTAAGAGCATCCTGTTCTTAAAGCGTTTTTTAACGTAGGCGTTAAGCGACTTCAGGAACCCGTGCGTCTCGGGAAGATTCTCACAATTTGTACCCTCCCTCTCATAAAGATATGGCACTGCATCAAGCCTCAGGCCGTCTACACCCATTTCAAACCAGAAGTCCACAACCCTGAAAAGAGCCTTATGGACGTGCGGATTGTCGAAATTAAGATCCGGCTGGTGCGCATAAAACCTGTGCCAGTAATACGCCTTCGCAACCGGGTCCCAGGACCAGTTTGAGGTTTCAAAATCCCCGAAAATTATGCGGGCATCCCTGTACCTTTCCGGCGTATCACTCCAGACGTAATAATCTCTCTGGACAGAGCCCGGCTTGCTGATCCTCGCAAGCTGGAACCACCTGTGCTGATCCGAGGTATGATTCAGTACCAGCTCCGTAATTACCCTGATTCCCCTCCGGTGGGCCTCTTTTAAGAAATCCTTAAAGTCTTCAAGTATTCCGTACTGGGCATGAATATTATAATAATCCGCTATATCGTAACCGTCATCTTTTAAGGGGGAGGGATAAAATGGAAGCAGCCAGATAGTTGTTACACCCAGGCTTTCAATATAGTCCAGCTTTTCCAGGAGCCCGCGAAAATCGCCTATTCCGTCGTTATTGCTGTCGCGGTACGCTTTAACATGTACCTGATAAATTATTCCATCTTTATACCACAATGGATTATCTTCCAGAAATTTCCCATCGGCGGCCATTAAGTTCTCCTTTTTAGACAAATATTATTTCCGGTATGGAAAGAGGCTTTGGATAAACCTGTTATTAAATAATTCTGCAAAACAAATACTACTTCAAAGCCGGCTTCACTAAAGGATATCAGGAAGTTGCCCTATTCTATAATTCCATAGTAAAGCAGCTGTTTTAATTATTATAAATAAATAATGCCGTAAAAATCTACTGATAAATCTGTTTCATGTTAGCACTCCACCAGGCCACAGCTATCCCACTCAGCGCCGCACATGAAAACATATGGCGAGGCAAATGCATTTGTACTCATAATTAATATGGCTGAAAAAAGAACTGCTTCTAATTAAATCTGTTTTAATAAATTCAATTAGAAGCAGATATTATAGGAGTCACTAAATGGGTATTCCGAAAATTTCATTTATATTAATAGCCGCCGGACTGTCTAAAAAGCCAGACTGCTTAATGCCGGCTTTTTCTAGCTGGCCTCAACAGCCTCAACATTTACTTCACTCTGTGCCATTTGTGTCAGCTTGTCGTCAGTAGAATACTCTTCATCGAGTGTATTCTGCAGCAGCTGCGCCAGCTTATTCATCCCAAGATGATTTGCAAAAGTCCTTGCCGTGCCGTAAGAAGTAATTTCATAGTGCTCTATTTTCTGTGCCGCAGCAATGATTGCAGCATCCATAATATTGGGATCGTTAATTTCATCCATTAACTCTTTGCCTTCCTGGATTATGCCGTCAATGGCAGGGCACTTCTTTGCCTTAGGAGTCATGTTTAGTTCTTTAAAGACCTTTTCAAGCCTTGCAATCTGCTTTTCAGTTTCTTTTGAGTGTTGTTCAAATGCCTTTCTGACATTAGGTGAGGACACCTTCTTGATCATTCTGGGCATCGTCTTTAATACCTGCTTTTCAGCATAGTAAATATCCTTTACTGAATCGACTAAAAGGTCGTGCATTGATTTTATTGCCATATTGATTCCTTCCTATCTTTATTTCAAATCCTCGTCATCATCATAATCATCCTCATCTTCGTCCTCATCAACATCGAAGTCACCCTCGATCTCCTCCTCGTCAAAGTCCTCGTCATCATCAAAGTCTTCATCTTCATCGAAGTCCTCATCACCGTCATCCTCATCTTCGTCTTCATCTTCATTCTCTTCGTCAAAGACTTCATCTTCCAGGCCCTCGTCCAAAAGGCCGTCTTCTTCATCTTCAAAGTCCTCATCATCTGTAAACTCATCCATATCCGGCTGCATGATCTCTTCATCATCATCCATTTCATCATCGTCCGGATCGCCTCCGGGGAGCGTGGCCAACAGATGCTTAAAGTACAGCAACGTCAGAAGACATCTAAAATTATCAATTTGAGTATTTGATACCCACATCATTTCTCAACCTCCAAAACATTTTTATTTAAGTTATTTGGTTCATGATGAAACCGGTAACATTTATTTTAATGAAGACTGAAGAAAACATTAACCCAAGGAGTATTTCACTGAAAGCCTTCTGAGAATGCTAAAGGTAATCTGTGAACTCTGCCCGGTAAACTTACCCTCCAATATCCATTCCTCAGGCTTGCATAAAAGCCCCGGAAAATACTGCAAGGTCCGGGATATTTATTTTTTTGCTTCAACGTTAATGCTGTTAACAGCCAGTTCAGTCAGCTTTTTATCCGTTTCTTTTTCCTCATCAAGTGTACTCTGCAATAAATCCCTCGAGTCTTCATCTCCCAATATTTCCGCGTATGTCCTTACCACGCCATAAACGGCAATTTCGTAGTGCTCGATTCTCTGTGCCGCAGCAATTATTCCGGCATCTTTTACTTCAGGATCTGTAGCTTGACTTAGCATCTGTTGTCCCTCACGTATGATTCCTTCCATCCCCATGCAGTTTTTGCCTTCAGGAGATTCATTCATATTACGGAATATTTCTTTCAGCCTGTCTAATTGACGCTTTGTTACATCCAGGTGTTCATTTAAGGCATTCTTCAGTTCTTTAGAAGAAGCGGACTGTACCATCTTTGGCATGGCATCAATGATTTGACTTTCTGAGCTTACAAGGTCTCGTAATTCATCCATATAAAGTTTCTTCAGCGAATCGACTTGCATATTCATTCCTCCTTTGTTTATAACGCGTTTCTCTTTTTAATATATTTTTTTTGCAAAAAATGTCAAGATAATTACTTTTTCAGGCTAAGCAGAAATTAAGCTCTTCTCTGCAATCATGAAGACAGGGGGATTTTTGGCCGGTTAACAGGTTTTATTGTTTAAAGGGTATAATTATTCCTGTCTCACTAAATGTGATAACTTTTTATGGATAGTTAATTGCATCAAAAAAGGAGTTATGATAGAGCGCCTTAATAAAAGCCCCTGCATTATTTGCAGCAGTCATCCACACGCCCCCTGTTTATAACAGGCCTCATGTCGGGCGGCTTTACACCGGAAGAATTCATGTGAGCATTTTTTTCACCCATTGAAAGCCTGGGACTGATATAAGGGATTCCAAGATCCAGCCCCCTCAAAATAAAAACGACGCCAAGCATCAGTGCAAGCAATGGAACAATCCGGCTTAGTTTTCGTCTGAGTCCCAGACTTACATACTGACCCATAATGGTTATTGTAAACATGAGCGGCAGCGTTCCAAGCCCGAATAGTCCCATATAGATCATCCCCTTCGTTAGAGCGGAAGTATTTATGGCACCTAGAAGCCCGACATAAACAAGCCCGCATGGAAGCAGACCGTTCAGCATGCCAAGAATCAGTAAAGTAAATATCGAATCCTTTTTTAACATCTTCCCAATGTAAGTCTGCAGCTTTCTGTTGTAGAATCCATAGACAGGAATTTTGCTGATCTTATTTTTATATCTTCGGGGAACAATTACCATAAATATTACTGCAGCCCCTAGCAAAACAGATACATTCTTCTGAAATCCGAACAGTGCAGCCGCACTGCCGAAGGTCCCCATAAGCATCCCCAGAAATATATAAGAAGCTATTCTTCCGGCATTGTATATTATTCTTCC
>JBLMZM010000117.1:0-12104 GCA_050258815.1 Ignavibacteriales bacterium | reverse complement strand
AACTATTACCTGAATATCAAGCACTTAAACAGGAATTTATGTACTTATTTTAATAGGATCTTCTATCCCATTTTTATTTTAAGGTAATAATAGCAAAAGAGCACGCCGTGCGTGCTCTTTCTGATAACTTTCCATGCTGATTATTCAATCGTAATGATTTTCAATCGTTATGAATTTTTAATCATTCAGATTATTTAACAGGATGTTTGATCATCGCCCATTTTTTGCTGTAATCAAATTTCTTGTAAGTAGGGCTCTTTGGGTTGTGGCATTTTTCGCAAAGTTTTGAATCGTTGGTTCCCATGATCAGACCCTTCTGCATGGCCAGCTTTCTGTCCTTCATTACGTTCATGGCTTTATATTCAGATCCGGCACCGTGGCAGTCTTCGCAGGAAACGCCTTCATCTTTTTTAGCTGTATTTGTAACGTGGCAGTCGAGGCACTTGTCTGAAGTAGTAGGATCTGAGATTCCCATCTTCTGGGCGATCTTCTTGGATTCATCACTCTTGAGTGTAGCGAAAGCCTTGGCATGATCTGATTTTTCCCATTTTTCATATACGTTCTTATTCTTATCGCCTTTGTGGCAGGCACCGCATGTCTTTACACCGGTGAATTTTGCCTGCGCGAAATTATTAGTTGAAAAAGCGACCATTAGTAACAACACTAATACCATGCTGAACTGGATTTTCATCTTTTTTTCGTCCTTATTTTATTTGTGAAACAATGAATTTAGAATATTCAAATAATTATCCCTGCCGATTATCTGATAAAGGAACTGCAGTTTTTCTCCGCCGTCCATCATCGTGTAGCCGACCTCGGGATAATTCAATTGAATCTGTGTTATTTCCTTCGTTACCTTTACTATGTCTCTGTGATAGTCGGAAACGGGGAGCGCATTACCGCTCAATTCTTCGTCTGTCGTTTTGATAAGGCTAAACCACCTGACCAGGGAATTGTCCTTCTCATCATTATTGATTTTACCCAGACAGGTAAAATTCATAGGAGCAGCAATGTCGATTGTCCCCCACTCTCCTTTTATCACTATTATCTTTTCTCCTTTGGCCACACTCCCGGAACTCCCGCAGTATTCCACGGAATTGCACTGGTCCAGAAGGTGCATTGCCAGGGGGCTCATGCCAAGATAATATGTATGATTAAAGAGATTCTTCACGACTAAATGATTCTGCAGATAAGTATAATTCGAGTTTAATTCCTCGCTGCCGATGTGGTCCACTATACGCTGGATCACATCGTTGCTTCTGGCCGGCTCCGCCTTGCTGACATGATGCGCTGCATTTCTGATCGCCTTATCGAACGAGCAGTTCTCGCAGTCGAAATTTCTGTCGCACAGCTTGTAGCCGACATTATTCGACTCCATCCAGATACATTTTATATCATGATAGAGTCTGTTACCCTTATCATCTTGCTTTGGCATTTTACTTCTCAAAAATTATTTCTTTTTCTTCTACAGTCTCTTCTGTTTTAGAATCAGAAGCATCTTCATCCTCAAACACCTTAAAATATTTAACAACAGTACTGAATCCCCACATACCTATAACAACCAGCATAGCAGTAATGCTGATCTCATCAAAGGTCGGGAAATATGATGTTTTGCTCGAATCGGCGAGTCCCGTTATGGCAACGTTCATCCTGTTGAAGACAAATCCTGACAGGACAAAAATGGAGGTAATGTAGAGCCAGAATCTGTTTGTCCTGTATTTGGCCTGGCTGAGCAGGAATACCGGGATAAACGTTCCGATTATTAATTCTGTATAGAACATGTATGTTTCAGTACGGGGAATGAAGAAATAGGACAGTTTACCTGCTGCTATCATATCCGTCATTCTGACTGTAAAACCGACGATTAATGCGTATAATACTATCTTACCCAAACCCGAGAGTATGTCTACTTTTAAGCCCACGTTGAAGGCCCTGGCATTCAGGTAGGATTCAAAAATGATCATTGATAAACCGGCGGCTATACATGAAATAAAGAAGTTCACCGGTAACAAGCTTGAATACCACAGGGGATATAATCTTCCTGGTACGATAAGATATAAAGAACCAAATGATGACTGATGCAATGTTGAAAAAAGAACACCCAAAATTACAACTGGCACCGAGATTTTCCTAAGGATTTCTATGGGTGCCTTCAAATGAAATTTCTCCAGTATAACCGGAGCAAATTCGAGTGTCAATATAGTAGAATAACAGATAACACACCAGGTTATTTCGAACATAACCGAGTGAATATTCCACATAATGAGCGGATGCCAGAAATTCTGCGGGCGGCCAAGGTCAATTACAAGCAGCAGAACTACGAGCATGTAGCCTATATATGCCGTCAGGATTGCGGGCCTGACAATGGGTTCGAATTTATGCACGTTAAATACGTGTACAGTAACTGCAATCGTAAAACCCGCGGCTGCAAGTCCCACACCCAGAAAGTCAAAACCTATCCACAAGCCCCATGGGATCGAATCGCTAAGATGTGTTGAGGCACCGAGTCCCTTGAAAAATCTTATATAACTGGAATACAGACCGAAAACCATAATAATAATACCAACGGTTTTCCAAAAAGTAAGTTTAAAGAAGTTAGTGTTTTTCATTGCTTTCATTCCTATTTAATTTTTCATCCCTTTTTTCCCTGGCTATCTGGTTTTTTCTTTTTGTCAGCCAGTGCATTGAACCCAGAAATACGCCGCCTGCTGCTACAACCGTAGGAATCTTTTCCATTACACGGTTTGTAAGATTAGGCATCGGCTCTTTGGGCAGATGCGGGGTGTATCCTAATTTTTCAAAAGGAACGGAAGCCAGTACCAGTACGTTACCTCCACCCGCTTCTTCAAGTCCGTATATGTGCTGATAGTAATTTCCGGGGTTTTCGCTCAGCCTTTTTTTGGCCTCTGCAATCAGCTCGTCCATTTCGCCGAACTTTGTGGCACCGGTCGGGCATGCTTCAGCGCAGGCCGTGGGCTGGCCGTTGGCTACCCTGTCGTGGCACATGATGCACTTGCGGACCCTGGGATTGGTGCTGCTCCATTCATAACGCGGTATTGAATGCGGGCAGGCCTGCATGCAGTATCTGCAGCCTATGCACTTGTCGGCGTCATATAAAACAGCGCCTTCTTTTGATTTCTGGAATGCGCCTACCGGACAAACCGAAGCGCATGTAGGATGCGTACAGTGCATGCACATTTTCCTGGCGTAGAGATCGCCGTGCTGCTCAACTACTGTATATGTTTCTGCTGAAAGATGATCCTTTAAGAAATCTGAATTTGTTTCGGAAAGTTTGTTCTGTTTCTTACATGCCGAATAGCACTCACCGCAGCCGACACATAAGGTCTGGTCGTAAAGTAATCCTTTCTGTTTGCTCATTATATTCCTCAATTAGAAGGTTAAAAATTCTTTTTCAAAGTTTTTCATGCTTTCTGCATCGATGTTGGAAACTGCGCCTTCAACTATGTTGCCGCCATCATGCATCGTTATGCCAGCTAGTTCGGGTTTAAGAGAACTGACAGCCAGAAAATCTTTCAGCCTTGAAACTTCATCTTTTAACCATGAATTGAGTGTAGTCCCGGTCTTAAGATCCTTTAAATTACCTTCCCAGTTCGAAAGCGATATTACCAGTCCCCATCCGCTCTGATATGGTTCGGAAAGTGTCTTGTTGAGAATTCCCTTGTTGACTGACTTTACCGTACCATCTACCGGGGATCTGAAGCTGACGCTCGTATTGCCGCATGTGCCTTCCAGAATTGTCTCTCCCCTCTTTACCCTGCTCTGTTCCGGAGCGATCTTTGTAATCGAAAGTTTTCCTAATGCCTTCAATACAAAATCGTCAATACCAACCCTGGCCGTTCCATCCGTTAAAGGCTGAATCCAGGTGTGACCCTTGGATACGTATACCAGCTCAGGATGACTGATGCTGCCTTTGTTGAAAACTGCACCGGGACTCTTTGTTAAAGCGGGATGACTCTTCCGCTGGGCTTTTAATACAAATATGTCTACTACTATAAATAAGACAAATGTTAATACTACAAATAAAGCTACCATGATTTGTTCCTCATTAATGTTTGTACGTGATAAAAGATGCAAGATATGTGCCAAAATTCACAATAACATTTTCACTCACCCTAAGTACTTGCATTATAAAGAGTTATAGACATATAAATTATAATATCCGGGAAAGCGTAATTTACCCGTGTGTTCATTAATTCAACACTCAAAAACTGCTTTTCCACATAAATTGCTTATAAACGACCTCAGGGGATAAAACGGTGTGTATATTTATTAAACAGGGCATTGATGAATTTATTTACAGTTTTGCGGTGCATTCCTCTCAAAGTACCCGATGAAGCCGGACTGCTCAGAAATCAGGTATAGATAAATTTTCACAGCAGTTGTTCCGGTTAATTATTTTAATTAGCTTATAAGATTGATTATTTAATCTGATCATTCATGAGAACCCATATGGACAGGATAACAGTTGAGACAGGAGATATCACCCTCCTTCAGGTTGACGCAATTGTCAATGCCGCTAACTCATCACTGCTGGGCGGCGGCGGTGTGGATGGCGCCATTCACAGGGCAGCGGGACCGGGACTATTGGAGGAGTGCCGCAGGCTCAACGGCTGCAGGACCGGCGAGGCAAAGATAACAAGCGGGTACAGACTGCCTGCAAAATTTGTAATTCATACGGTGGGACCCGTATGGCAGGGCGGGAATTTTGATGAGGACCATCTGCTGGCTTCCTGCTACAGGAACTCACTTATTATAGCCCTGGAGAATGATATCCGGTCCATTGCATTTCCTTCCATCAGCACAGGCATTTACGGATTCCCCATTGAACGCGCCGCTAAAATAGCTGCGGCCACGGTTAAAGATTTCCTGCAAACTAACAGCCTGCCTGAAAGGGTTATCTTCGTCACTTTCAGCCGGAAGGATTACGATATATACCAGGAAATCCTTAACTCCGCGGAATAATTTGGATTCCTGCCAGCTTAATCTTATTTTTCCAGCGAATTTATAAATCATTCAGGCGCACAGGAGTTCAAAGTTCAATTTCTTTTTTGACACCGGACGTTGAACGAAATGACTTTTCCATACAAGCCATACCTCCACTTTGCGCATAATTCGACCACTAAACCTAATCTGCCATGAATAAGAAATTACCTCTTAATGTGCTGTGCCTTTTTGCAGTACTTTTTTGCCTGAACAGCCGGGCTTTTTCACAAAAAAATGCTGATCCCGGGTTCCTTGACAGCCTGATACAGGCCAATAACCTTCTTTTCCCCGAAGTAGCCGCCAACCCCGGCAAATATCAGGTGCAAATACTTTATACAAGAATAGACAGGGATAAAAACAACAAACCGCATTTTACAACCTTCAAATACCACGTCGACAGGAATAACTATTTTTATCCTGCCAGCTCCGTGAAAATTGCAGGCGCAGTTACAGCCCTGCAGAAGCTGAATGAACTGAACATCAGTGGGCTGGACAAGTACACGCATCTCAGGATAGACAGCGCTTTTACAGGTCAGACGCGTGTGGAGAAGGATGACTCTTCCGAAGACGGATTGCCTTCAATTGCAAACTATATTAAAAAGATATTTCTGGTGAGCGATAACGACGCTTTTAACAGGATGTATGAGTTCACGGGACAAAAATACCTGAACGAGCAGCTGTGGAAACATGGGATTAAGGATGTGAACCTGATCCACAGGGTCTCGGTTTCTCTCTCCCGGGAGGAAAACCGCCATACCAATCCCTTTACTTTCTATAAGGATGATAAAATCATATACAGCCAGCCGGCACAGTACAATCCCGTGCAGTACAAAAATACGCTGCCCACTCTGCTGAAAGGAAAGGGTTATATGGAGGGCGACAGCCTGATAAACCAGCCAAAGGATTTCACCTGGAATAATTACTTTTCACTGGAAAGCCTGCAGGGAATACTCAAGGCAATCATGTTCCCGGAGACCCTGCCCCGCAGCAAAAGGTTTAACCTGAAGGAAGACGACTACAGGTTCCTCTATAAATATATGTCAATGCTGCCCCGTGAAAGCAGCTATCCCCGGTATAAATCGAAGGAATATAACGACAGCTACTGCAAGTTCCTTATATTCGGTGATACAAAAGACCCGATCCCGGAGAACATCAGGATATTTAACAAGATAGGTCTTGCCTACGGCTTCCTGACGGACAACGCATATATAGTAGACTTTGAGAATAAGGTGGAATTCATGCTTTCGGCGGTGATCTACGTTAACGAGGACCAGATATTTAATGACGACAAGTACGAGTATGACCAGATCGGACTCCCATTCCTCTCAAACCTGGGACGCGTGCTCCTAAACTATGAAGTGAACAGGCCCAGGAAGTATGCACCCGACCTGAAGAAGTTTATGGTGGATTATAAGTAGATTTTCAGTATGAGCAGGGACCGGGCGGTTCCTGCTCATTTCCGCTTTTATCTCAGGAAAAGGATAGCCACACCGCCAACTGCAATGAATGCTCCGGCAATTGACTTCCAGGATAATTTCTCTTTATACAGATAGTGGATCATGGGCAGCATGATAATGGGCGATGTCGACATAATAGTTGCTGCAATACCGACCTTGGTATTTGCTACTGCAATCAGACTGAAGGTGATGCCAAGATAAGGCCCCATTATGGAACCGGCGGTAGTAAATGCCAGAGCCTTCTTATCCTTAGAGAAAACCTTGACGGGATTCTTATATTTCCTGAAAATGATGCCTGCCGGAACTATCACAATAACAGAAGCGAATATCCTTACAAAGGTAGCCACAAAGCCATTGATGTCGCCTTCCTGAAAAGCCAGCTTTGCGAAAATGAGTCCTGCCGCCTGACCCAGCGCACCCAGGAATCCATACAATATTCCAATTCTGCTGATCTTGTATTTAGAGGCAGGCTGTTCGTTCTTTTCCATCACAACCATTGTTATACCGGCAAGGGTAATGAACATACCGGCAATTCCCCATACAGAGAATGTTTCACCGAGGAAGATATAGGCCATTAAGGCGGTCATTGCGGGAGCAGAAGCCATGAGCAGCTGACTGAGCCGTGCCCCAATATGCTGGTAAGCCTTAAAGAGGTAAGTATCCCCGAATATGAGTCCTATCAATCCGCTCACCGAGAGGTTAATGATCTGAGTGGTTGAAAGGGCCACAGAGAATCCCATAATTACAATTGTAACAAAGAGGAATATTGCAGCCATGAGTAGTCTGGTAATATTTACCTCGAAGGAGCCCACGCGTATGGAGGCTTCGGAAAAGAATATTGACGTGAATGACCAGAGTATTGCGGTCAGTAAAGCGCTGAGTTCACCCGAGTATTGCATATAGAAATGTATTTTCTGTTATCGCTAAAAAAGGACAAAGATCTGCATCCATAAAATAGTGCGGCACCCGTTATCCATAAAATTAATTAAGTAACAAACATACCAAAAGTTACCAACAGAAAAAACAAGCCTCGTCACCAGAAACAGAATTATGGAAGGATATATGCAAAAGCCCCGGATGTGCGGTCCGGGGCTTTTGTGTAAAATGACAAATTAAATGCCTTACAGGTTGAAATACATCTTATATTCAAACGGGTGGGGCATGGTGCCGATGGATTTGATCTCCTCCTCCTTCAGCTTTACCCACTGAGTAAGGAGCTCGTCTGTAAATATGCCGCCTCTTCTAAGGAATTCATTATCGGCTGCCAGGGCATCCAGCGCTTCGGAAAGATTCCTGGGCAGAAAATGAATATGATCCTTCATTGAATTCTCGTCGATGTTGCGGTCGTTGGGTCCGAATCCCGCCTTAACGGGATCTATCTTATTAACAACGCCGTCAATTCCGGCCAGCAGCATTGCAGTCAGGCACAGATACGGGTTAGCCGTTGCGTCAGGGGGTCTGTACTCAAAACGTGTTTCCTGAGGATTGATAACGTACTTCGGTATTCTTATGGCTGAGGCGCGGTTACCCTGACCGTAAGTAAGCGCCACGGGGGCCTCAAAGCCGGGAACGAGCCTCTTATATGAGTTAGTGCTCGGGTTTGTGAACGCCGAAAGGGCCGGACCGTGCTGCAGCATACCGCCGATGAAAAAGCGTCCCAGCTCATTAATATTTCCATACTCCCCTTTCTTATAGAAAGCATTCTTGCCGTTCTTCGTCAGAAAGAGGTGCAGGTGCATTCCATTGCCCGCCTGCTGGTACATCGGCTTAGGCATGAATGTTATGAACAGGTCCTTCTGTCTTGCGAGGTTAAATAGCACGTATTTACTTGTAACGATATTATCACCCGTAGAAAGCAGGTCGCTGAAGTAGGTTTCAATTTCCTGCTGTCCCCTTTCGCCTGCCTCGTGGTGGTGGTATTTAACCCTGATACCGAATTTCTGCAGAAGCTTGGATGCCTCATCGCGGAAATCATCGTATACATCGAACGGGTTTGCGGCGTGGTACGCCTTCTTGTAAAATTCCTCCGCGTGTTCAACCCTGTAGTAGGATGAAGCGGTTCTTGTATCGTATTCCACTTTGGAGAAGATGTAGAACTCAAATTCGGGTCCCCACTGCGATTTATCCGCGCCCGTAATTTCCTTAAGCAGCCCCTCAGCCCTGCGGGCCAGGTATCTGCCGTCCTGTGAAAACGGCGTGTGTTTGCCGTCGGTAAGAACAATGTGTGCATAGAAACTGAGAGTAGGAGCCTCTCTGAAAGGATCAAGTACTGCGGTTTCAAGGTCGGGTATCATAATCATATCGCTGTTTTCGACCTTGCTGAAGCCGAAGCTGGATCCGTCGAAGCCGACCCCCTCATTCATAAGCTTTTGTATTAGTCCCGGAAAAAACGGAAGTGAAATATGGTGCAGGCGCCCGGAAAGATCGATACATTTAAGATCAATTATTTCGATGTTGTTTTTTTTAATGAGATTATTAACCGTCTGCAGAACATTCTCTGGCATAAACGACCCCACTGAAGTTTGATAATTATTTATTAATAAACTTAACTATATCCGAATGGGTAAATCTGCTATAGACAAAAAAGCGCCTGATTGCTCAGGCGCTTATTACAGGAAATATAACTTAAATTATTCTGCTTCGAAATTGATAGCAGCCATACCAAGGAACAACGATGTTGTATCCAGGTCCTCTTCAATTCTGAGCAGCTGGTTGTACTTTGCAATTCTGTCAGTTCTGCTGGCAGAACCGGTCTTGATCTGACCTGCGTTAGTAGCAACTGCGATGTCAGCAATTGTAGTATCTTCAGTTTCGCCTGAGCGGTGGCTGATGACAGTAGTATAGCCGGCTCTCTTAGCCATTTCGATTGCGTCGAGAGTTTCTGTCAGTGTACCGATCTGGTTAACCTTAATAAGGATAGAGTTAGCGATACCCTTTTCGATGCCCATTGCCAGTCTCTCTGTATTTGTTACGAAGAGATCATCGCCGACGAGCTGGATCTTGCGGCCCAGAACGTCTGTAAGCTGCAGCCATCCGTCCCAATCGTTTTCGTCAAGGCCGTCTTCGATTGAAATGATAGGATACTGTTTAACCCAGTTGGCATAGAAATCAACCATCTGAGCTGCTGTTCTTTCTGATTTATCTGATTTGAAGAACTGGTATTTACCGCTTTCCTTCTGGTACATTTCGCTTGAAGCGACGTCGAGTGCCAGACAGATATCAACGCCAGGCTTGTAACCAGCTTTAGTAATAGCTTCAAGAATTACTTCAAGAGCCTCGTCGTTTGATTTCAGGTTAGGAGCAAATCCGCCTTCATCGCCGACAGCTGTATTATAACCCTTCTTGTTAAGTACCGATTTCAGTGAATGGAAAGTTTCGGTACCCATTCTGAGTGCTTCGGCAAAGTTAGGAGCGCCGACAGGCATGATCATGAATTCCTGGAAATCGACGTTGTTATCTGCGTGCTTGCCGCCGTTCAGGATGTTCATCATAGGAACAGGCAGTGTGCGTGCATTAACGCCGCCCAGGTACCTGTACAATGGCAGGCCTAGTGTTGCAGCTGCAGCCTTTGCGCATGCCATAGAAACGCCAAGTATAGCGTTAGCTCCCAGAACTGATTTATTTGGAGTGCCATCAAGTTCAATCATAAACTGATCTATACCAACCTGATCAAGAGCATCAAATTCAATGAGTTCATCGGCAATCCTTTCGTTTACGTTTTCAACTGCCTTCAGAACGCCCTTACCCATATAACGTGATTTATCACCGTCTCTCAATTCAACTGCTTCGTGTTCGCCTGTGGAAGCGCCGCTTGGTACAGCAGCCCTGCCAATAACACCACTCTCAAGCTCAACTTCGACCTCAAGTGTCGGATTTCCTCTGGAGTCCAGTATCTCCCTGCCGATAATATCGACTATTGTTGTCATTATATCCTCCTTTTCGTTAATAAAAATTGCATGTTCAAAATTATAAATAAGCGGAGGGAAAAGCAATTTAAATCGGTCCCAAATGTCCAAAGATATGCATTTGCAGCGCTTAAAAAGAGAAACCAAAAAAAATTTTCTGCCGCAGGCACTTGACAATACTTAACCTATTTTTTACATTTCCTTTGTCCTTTTGCGGCCCGGTTAAAACATCCGGGAGCACGGTTCCCTTCCCTGGGAATCAGGCAGTTTTGAAATTATGACAGTGCGGAAATCAGCAGCAGTGCTGCGTGAAAAAACGGTGCGGGAAATAATTTTCACCAAAGGAGACCTCCATAGAGCCTCATATCTACAGAATAGTCCTTCAGTTACTAAAATATGGATCCTAAAATCAGAATTACCAACAATCAGGCGGATATCATGAAAGGCTACATCAAGCTATTCAGGAACGTCGCAGAGAACCGGTTATGGTATTCAGAGCCTTTTAACCGGGCGCAGATCTGGGTTGACCTGCTGATACTGGCAGCTCACAAGGAGGTAAGTCTTTTAAGCCGTGACCGGAAGATTGAGCTAAAGCGCGGGGAGCTTGCCTACCCTGTTGTTGCTCTGGCCCGACGCTGGAAGCGCAGCCGCGGGTACACAATCAGGGTGCTCGGTGAATTCACGCGCGAGGGCATGATAGAGGTAAGAGCGGGCAGACCCGTAACCATAATCCGCATTATCAACTGGGATAAGTACCAGTATACTGGTGAAGAGGCTGAACAAATGGCTGATCAGCAGGCAGAACAGCGGACTGGGCCACTCCGTATACAGCCGCAAAGTGAAGATCAGGGCGTAATGAAGCCTCAGGATGCATGCGTGAACACCGGGAGTGTACAGCAGGATGAGGGCGGGAGTGGACACATACAAGAATGTTTAAAAGAACAAGAAGAGGGTCCTGAGTCCGTGGCCTCAGGACTCGCAGCCCATCTTTTCAGCCTGATAAGGAGGAACATCCCGCAGGCCAGGCAGCCGGATCTGCGGCGCTGGAGCAGGCATATCCGGCTAATGCTAACGAGGGACGGCCTGAGTCCCAGCGACATCATGCGCGCAATCGAGTTTTCGCAGGGTGATCCATTCTGGCGGATGAACATACTCTCGGCTGAAAAGCTGCGCCTGCAGTACGGGCGCTTATGCCTGGAGATGAAAAGAGCCGAAAGCAAATCAAAGCCATTATTACCAGCAACAGGGAGGATACTGTTATGAAACAGCGCGAATCGGATGAACTGGAAGTCACTGTAATCCGCTCGATGCTTCAGTTCAGTGAAGTATTCATGGATGCAGTAAGTCTGAATGCACTGGAGGACATATTTCAGGTCCCGGAACACCGCACGGTATACAGGGAGGCAATGGATTACTTTTATGACGCGGGTATGGCGCCTACTATGGAATGCCTTTTCGAGAAGCTGATACTTAGCGGAAAGTACCCCGGTCTGAGGAATTTCTTTTTGGAGGAGCTGGCCCTGCCCGGGGTAAGCATCAACGCGGTGAACATGCTGAAGCTGCTTACGGAGCGGAAGATCGAGAGTGTTATCATGAATTACATTAAGAGCCGGGAGCTGAAGGGGCTGGATTTCGCCGTAGGGCTGCAGGAGCACATAATGCAGACCATGACGAAGTACATCGACGGGTGCATCAGGGAGATCAGGAATGCTGAGACGGGTGATGAGGTGATGCAGGA
>JBLMZM010000116.1:0-54847 GCA_050258815.1 Ignavibacteriales bacterium | reverse complement strand
CTCTTAGTGCCAACCCATGCATCGTGTGTGCCTTTTGGTATGTCGAACTTCAATGAGTATGTTCCGCTGTGTGCTGCCTCATTGGTTATGATAGTGTTCTCGAATCCGTTTGCCAGCTGTGCATCATTGCCTCCGTTTGGCGGCAACCAGTAGTTCCAGCCCGTGGGTACTCCTACCGAGCCGTTCCAGTCCTGACCTGCCCAGGCTCCGGCCCGTCCCGTTAAGATGAAGTCATCCGCCCAGACTGTTCCTGTTGCATTCTTCCCTGCCACAAACATGATGATAGTCTTCCATGAATCCCTGGGTAGTATGGTCTGCCCTGTTGCATTCGTATCTGCTACCCAGCCGTTGCTTGATGCAGCCGTCTGGTTTATTGGCAGCTTGGTCTCTCCTATCTTCGCTCCCGTGCTGTCATAGAACAGGTATGCTATCCACCACTTTGCATCGTCATTTGCCGGGTTGACGTTCACATTCTCTGTCCTGACATATGCCCCAAGGAGTATGTCTACGTTCTTCAGTGTCTTGGGTGCCCACAGGTCATTCATATTCTCCGACTGCCAGTAGACTGAATCGGTTGTTGTTGCTGCTTTTACTATCTTCAGCGAGTGACCCATGTGCCTTGACTGGTCGGTCGCCCACGTCAGTGTCGCTCCGGTTGTCTTCCCCTGTGTCCAGTATCCCGGCAGTGTGCCTTCAAATCCGCCCACCTGCTTGAAATTGCTGATCTGCGCATTCAGATTCAGGAAAGTACAAAGAGACAGGATAGTAAAGCAAAGAACATAAAGTTTACGTTTGATCATAAGAACCTCCTTTAATAAAGAATAATATTAATTCATTTCTTTAGTTATCTGGCATTATCATATATTTTACAATTGCAGTATTTCTCGGCTCGGTGAACAAAGAATTGATTTCCTCATTCTTCAGGTGCACTGAAACCGGATTAAAAATATCTGTTCTTATTTTGCCCATGACAAGAAGGTCAACCGCCGTCTGAAAAGTATTTGGGTTCAATATGGAACTCTTAATTGTCAGCTCCTTATGAAAAAATGACTGCAGGTAAAGGCTAACGTATGCCTTTGGATCGGCGAGCCCGAAAATGACGAGACGCCCCCCTTTCTTTACCTGTTTTAATGCTGTTTCTGCTGCTTTGGAACTGCCCACACATTCTATTACCACGTCTGTTCCCCCTGGGGTCAGTTCTTCTGTATTTTCGGATGGATCGAGGCTTTCATCGGCATTTAACTTTAGCGCCATTTCTCTTTTCTGGGCCGAAATGTCAAATACAACTACTCTGGATGCACCTCTTAGCTGCGCTAACTGCAGCATAAGCAGTCCAATGGGACCTGCACCGATAATGGAAACCGTATCACCGGCTTTTATATCCGCCTGATCGATGCCGTGAACACAGCAGGACAAGGGTTCTGAAAAAGCTGCAGTCTTGAAAGGAAAGTTTTTTGGAAGGAGGTGTGCCTGTGTAAGCGGAACGACCGAATATTCTGAGAAACCACCATTGACCGTTACGCCGAGAGCCTTGAGGTTAATACACAGGTTGATTTTACCTTTGCGGCAGAATTCACAATAACCACAGTGTATATTGGGATTCACCGCTATTCGGTCGCCAATTTCAAAGCCCCTGATCTCAGGATCCTTATCAACGACCTCTCCGACATATTCATGTCCGAGGATTACCGGTGCCCTGGCGGGAGCATTACCTTCAAAGATATGGAAGTCTGTTCCACATACTCCGCAGGCCCCTACCCGGATCAATAACTCGCCTGGTCCTAATTTGGGGATGGAATAATCTGTAACCTTAATTTTGTGAGGACCATCAAAGAGCACTGCCCGCATACTCCAAGTCCTTTTATAATAATAATTAGATCTTTACTCTTCCCGTGGATTTTCTCGTTATCAGATCAACCGGAACCAATACCTTTTTAGATGTTCTTGTTTTATCTTTTATTATCTCGGTCATAAGACGCATGACCTCAACGCCCATTTCAATCTTTGGCACGCTGATAGTGGATAAAGAAGGATCAAGCGAAAGATCGGCCTCAACGTCGTCAAAGCCTATGATTGAAATATCTTCCGGGATTTTATAATTCTTTTCCCTGAGATACTGCATTACTCCAATTGCCATTGCATCATTACAAGAGAATATGGCAGTAATATTCGGATTCATGCTGAGAAGCCTTTTTGCCGCATTGTAACCGTTTTCTCTCGAAGGATATCCCTCATCTGTTATACTCATTGTATTATCATAAATAATTCCCGAATTCTCAAGAGCAACTTTGAAGCCCTGAAAACGGTCACGTATACTGGGGTGCTGTATGTCACCACCAACAAAACCAATTTTCCTGTGCCCAAGGCTCGTCAGGTGCTGGGTTGCCTGCATGCCGCCTGAAAAGTTATCTATAAGTACAACGGCATGATTTTCTTCGGGAGGATAGTAATCGACAAATGTTATTGGTAACTCATATTTTTCCAGGCAGGTAATGATATCAGGAGGCACCTTTCCGGCTATGATCACGCCATCGACATTTCTTTCCAGTACACAGCGCGGTAAGCGGTCACCCTTTTTAAAGTCGGAGCGTATAGTAGTAAGCAGTATGTAATATTCATTGTGCCTGGCTTCGAATTCTGTGCCCAGAAAAATCCTCGTATAGAAAGGCTCTGAACGTAAGAAGTGATCCTCAGTTACAATAAAGGCTATATTACCCGTCTTGTGCGAGGCTAAGCCGCGTGCTGACCTTGAGGGATGATAATTCAGGTCCTTTATGGCTTTGTGTACACGAAGGCGCGTTTCAGGGGAGATCCTCTCATGATTATGAATTACCAGTGAAACAGTAGCAATCGATACATTGGCCCTTTGGGCTACATCTTTGATTGTCGGATTCATAATAATTAGTTAAGCGTTTTAACAATAATAAAATATTTTTATGACGCTGTCAAGATATGCAGTAAAAATTTCCACTAAAATGTGACCGCATAAATATAAAAAGCCGTTTTTAGTCTGTTTTAGGCATGGTTCATTTTTTTTGCGCCTTATTATTATCTATTTAATAGGGATAATTATTTGCCCTTAGTTAAACGCTTAATTTTTGCTATACTTCAGACATAATAATATGCCCGCCGGATGCACTGGTTGCGCAACGTGCGCCTTTAACTTCCCCAAAAGGGAGCTTTGTATAATTTCTTTGAGAAAATACTTTAATTCATTATTTTTGTGCACTTTTCACATAAAGAGGTTTTTAAGAATGAACACAGTCGAACTCATCAGAAAAAAGAGGAACGGGGAGACGCTTGCTGAGGATGAAATCGGGTATCTGATTTCAGCATACATAAAAGGCAGGATTCCCGACTACCAGTTCTCGGCTTTCTTAATGGCAGTTTTCTTTAACGGTATGACTACAAGCGAAACGGCAGCGCTGACCAGAGCAATGCTCTATAGCGGGAAAGTAATTGATCTGAGTTCAATTGAAGGGGTTAAAATCGACAAACATTCGACCGGAGGCGTGGGAGATAAAACTTCACTTATTCTGGCGCCCATTGCAGCGGCAGCCGGCGTAAGAGTCCCTATGATCTCAGGACGCGGCCTCGGCCACACGGGCGGCACACTCGACAAGCTGGAAGCAATACCCGGATTCAGGACCGATCTTGGACTGACACAATACAAATCCGTCATTAAAAAATGCGGATCGGTGCTGATCGGACAGACAAAGGACATCGCCCCGGCCGACAAACTCATCTATGCACTAAGGGACGTGACGGCTACGGTTGAATCAATCCCACTTATCACCTCCAGCATAATGAGTAAAAAACTGGCCGAGGGAATTGACGGACTGGTTCTCGACATCAAAACCGGCAGCGGCGCATTTATGCGCGAATTAAAAGACGCAAGGAGCCTGGCCCAGGCACTCATTGGAACCGCAAAGGCCTTTGACAAAAAAGTAATCGGCTTTATTACTGACATGAACCAGCCCCTGGGACACTATATCGGCAACTGGCTGGAAGTCTATGAATCCATCATGGTCCTGCAGGGTGAAGAGGCAGAAGACCTGATGACTGTTACGCACAATCTTTCCGGAGCAATGATCTTTATGGCGGGAAAGGCCTCTTCAATTGAAGAAGGCGTGGAAATCTCACGCGAAATGATAAGAAACGGGAAGGCATTTGATAAGTTCCTGGATATTGTCAGACTCCAGGGAGGCGACATAAGTTATATTAAAAATCCGGAAAAATATCCCAAACCCAGGATAATTGAACCCATCAGGGCAAAGAAGACCGGATACTTCAGCAGGATAGATAATTTTGAACTGGGTATGATCTCACTTGAGCTCGGGGCAGGCAGGAAAACAAAAGAAGACGTCATCAACCCCAGGGCAGGCATTATCTTCCATTCAAAACTCGGTGACCGGCTCAAAGAGGGCGATTTAATGGCAGAACTGTATACAGACAGTAAAAATAAAGTTGAAGAAATGAAAAATAAACTATATAATATTATACATATAGAAGACAAAAAGCCTGTTAAGACCAGACTGATAAAAGAAGTGCTCTACTGAGCTTAAGAGACACTTCAGGCAGATTATATTTTGAACCGATGTTTATGAACTGATTAAGATTAACTAATTACTGCGTTACCCATTATTTAATAACAGGAGGAGAAATGCCTGAGCAGAGCGAAATAGTAAAGGAACTGATAGTTGCATACTGGAGCGAAATTGAAACGGTAATGAACTATTTGTCTAATTCGGTAAACCTGGACGGCGTCAGGGCTGAGGAGATTAAAAAATCCCTGGCCGTTGATGTCACTGAAGAACTCTCACACGCACAAATGATCTCAAAGAGAATCAAGGAACTGGGCGGAATGATACCGGGCTCCGGGGATTTTAAGACCAGCCAGAAAAGCCTTCAGCCCAAGAAGGATACAACCGACGTTATGTACGTGGTCGAGGGGGTAATTGACGCGGAAAATACCGCTATAAGACAGTATAATAAGATCATTAAGATGTGTGACGGGGTTGATTATGTTACACAGGACTTATGCATTAATATTCTTGCCGATGAGGAATCACACCGCACACTGTTTAATGGTTTTCTGAAAGAATATTCAAGATGACAGACTTTTTTTGTGCTCCTCTCCCCCTTTCTCAGGCGGGGAGGAGCAACTATCCCCTTCCGCCACACACACACGCTCCCTCTGCCCGGATAAAACGCACTGAAAGAATAAAAACTTTACAGGTTTGCTAAAAGCTGATTGCCTATTTGCAGAAAATTTATATTTTGGCTTATTCATAAATCTTGTGTACTTTTACGGGCTTGCTTCCCGAAAATAGACGAGGAGAGTTATTAAAATGGTTTTTCTAATTTCATTACTCGCTGCCGCAGTTGCCTTTGCAGTATACATGAATGCAAAAAAAAGATACAGTAAGTCTGAAGCAACCTTTGCCGGTACTGGCGTAATCATAGCTTTAATTATTGCCCTGCTGCAGGTTTTTACGGTCATCCCGGCCGGATCAGTAGGGGTAGTCGATTTTTTAGGCATGGTCAGCGATAATACACTGAAGGCAGGCGTCAATTTCGTGAATCCTCTGGCAACAGTAGTTAAATTCAGCGTCAAAACCCAGGAAATAAAAGAAAACATGAACGTGCCTTCCAAGGAAGGACTGAGTGTACAGCTCGAAATCAGCCTTCTCTACAGCCTGAACCCGGAGAATGCGGCCAGAGTCTACAAAACCCTCGGTGAGAACTATGCAGAGATCATACTGATGCCTCAGTTCAGATCTGTGGTAAGAGGGGTCACCTCGGCCTACGAGGCAAAGGCACTCTATACGTCTGCCCGGGAACAGCTGGGCAAGGCAATCGAACAGGATCTGTCCAAACTGGTAAACCCCAGGGGGATTACCATTGAATCGGCACCATTAAGACAGATAATCCTGCCTGCAGGACTCACCTCATCTATAGAAGAAAAACTGAAGGCCGAACAGGAAAGCCAGAGAATGGAATTTGTGCTGAAAAAAGAGACACAGGAAGCCGAAAGGAAAAGAATTGAGGCCAAAGGCATCGCAGATTTCCAGGATATTGTCTCCAAAGGCATCAGCAGCCAGCTCCTGAAATGGAAGGGCATCGAGGCCACGGAAAAACTGGCAAATTCATCTAATTCCAAGATAATCGTCATAGGCTCGGGCAAAGAGGGACTGCCGGTAATCCTGGGCAACCAGTAATGCCAGTAAAAGAGAGATTTTTTTTAATTCTGCGGTTAATTAAGCAAAATTAATCCGGTTTTATTAATTATGTAATTGAAAAATCACTGTATTAATCATACGTTATATACATTAACTTTTAGTTTTTATTTATGCTATTTCCAAAACAGATAAAATTAAACGGCACAGATTCCCTTACCATTACATGGAACAACGACAAGGTACATACCTTTCCCCTCAGGTTCCTCAGGGATGAATCACCGGATGCAGGCAATAAAGGGGAAACTATACTCTGGAAACATTATGACCCGATTCCCAAGAGTCCCGACAAACCGGGGAAATATGAGGTGCAAAACATTAAGGTAGTGGGAGAATATGCCATTAATATAGTATGGAAGGACGGCTATAGCTATGGTATTTATTCATGGGACCTGCTATGGAGACTTGGTGAATATCTGGAAGTCAAAGAAAACCTGCACCAGGATTTTGAACATGACCACAATCATGAACATCACAACAAGAAGAAAAAAGAAAGGGACGAGTAAAATCGCCCCTTTTTTGTCTGTACTTTCTATGACTCGCCCAGAGCCTTCTTTACGTCCTTCTTGAGATTTGCCTTATCGGTCAGACCTACGTAGGAGGAAATGATCTTCCCGTCCTTGTCAATTATATATGTGGTCGGAATTGATTCAATGTTGCCGAAACTACTAAGTACAGTCGGGTCATAATACACGACCGGGTAGTTAATTCCATACTGCTTAATAAACGGAACCACGTCCGGCTTCGTCTCCTGATCCATTGAAATTCCAATTATCTCTACGTTCTTTCCCTTAAAATCATTTTTTAATGAAATCAGATCAGGAATACCCTTCCTGCAGGGCGGACACCAGGTAGCCCAGAAATCCAGTATCACAGCTTTTCCCCTGTAGTCAGAGAGTTTGACTTTGTTCCCCTCTGTTGAGGTCAGCTCAATATTTTCGGATACACCCTTGTAGTTTGGAGGATAGGGACCCTGTTCGGGCTCCTTGCGGGAGTTATTTACAATAAAAAAGACCGCAATAACCACCAGAATTACTACTGTATAGATAAGGTTTTTGTACTTTGGATCTATCAGCGGCTTTTTTTCCGGTTGTTTGGTTCCTATCTTTCTTTCTTTTGGCTTATTTTGATTCATTAACAGCTCCACAGAATTTATAAGTTTAACTAAATAAAAGTTCCTTTTGTTCCGATACAGCCTCCACACCCGCAGGGCAAATTCCACTTCAAGCGGCCCTGGTAAAAAGGCTGGTCAATATTCCAGGATCAAAATATACATAATTTAAGCGTTACTTCGATCCATTTTGTTAATTTCCGCCACAAATCTTTCAATGTCAGCTTTTGTAAAACCCTTATCCAGGGCTGCTGAGGCCAGGCTCCCCCATAATGGCTCACCACATCTCAGGCAGCGGATGCCCTGCTCCATTAGATAGGTTACAGATTCCGGCACCCTTTGTACCAGCTCCTCAATGAGTATGTCGGCAGTTATATTACCTGCCTGTATTTTATCTGCTGACATTTTACTTCCCACGTTCACTCTCCGCTGATGCCGCCTTCTTTTTCTCAGGCATTATGAATATACTCCCCAGAAGGGCTCCATACCCGGTTGAAAGATAAGGATTCCCCTGAATTGGACAACTACCCTGAGTACACCCTATGAAGTGATAATACAAATATCCACCCAGGGCCCCCAATACAACAGGCAACACCTTTTTTATCATGAATATGCGGTTTAATTTCATCAGTCCTGTTTAACCTCCACCATGCTTTTTAGTATTTTATCCAGCACCATATGCTCCGGTGCAGCTCCCTCAAGAAAATCTTTTTCGTTTATTACCGTCCTCGGCACCCCGCGTACGTTGTATTTGTGCGAAAGATGCGGAAATTCCGTAGCCTCGATCATATCTGCCTTTATATTCCTGTTAAGATACGCAAATCTGTGCGCCGTTACTACAGAGGCAGGACAGTAAGGACAGGTAGGCGTGACAAACACCTGCATATGCACAGGACTCTTTATTTCCCTCAGCTGCTCAACTACCTTTGGAGGCAGATCAACATTACCCGTACCAAGCATAATTATATCCTCAAGCAAAGAAGAAAACTCGTATCCGCTCGGAATTCCGTAAAATTTAATGCCGAAATCCTCTCCCATCTCATCCAGCATCACCGTAGCAGGTATCTTATCAACATTATACCTGTCGGCATCTTCCTTATCAAGCACAAAGTTTTTTATTTCGAGCTCAATCTTGTCCGATATCTGCGAAAGCTCCTGCAGAAGCTGCCTGGTTTCGCGGCAGAACTGACATTCCATCTCCTGCGTAAAATATATAAGCCTTACTTTTCTGCTCAGCTGTGATAATTGCTTCTGCAATTCATCCCTAAGCTGCCCGTCAATAAACATCGTCTCCTCCTTTTATTTCATATGATGAATTACCCCTGAAAAAGATTCAGGAAAAAGATCCCAAGCGGTTCTTGCTCTTAATAAGATGATTTAATACTTTTAAACAAACAATGTATTATTAAATAGAACGGAGAGCGCTTTATGCCGGATTACCCTAAACATCTCTATATGATAGTCTTCCCCATCAATGCTCTGGTAGCTTCCCAGCTGGAGCCTGAAAAATTCGGCGAACATTACACCATGTCCAGCGCTAAACATTTCAGCGGGAAAGTAATTTTTGCAGAATTGGACATTGATTTCAGAAACGACTATTTCGAAATCGAAAGGTATCTGGCTTTGACAGTTCCGCACGATGACGGAACACCCAAGAGAACCAAATTCATCAGCTCTTACAAGGTCCTCGAAAATGTTCCTCTTTCGGTCATTAAAGAACTGTTCCTTGTAACCACAAACGGCAAGGTCCTCCCCATCCTGCCAGCCGAATACACGGCTTATAATGAACCTGGACTGATAAGGATCTATCAGGAAATCTGCCCTCTTGAAACCCTGGTGGCCTCAACAAAGGATCAGAGAGAATTCGGCAAGTTTATTACTACACAGACCCGCTCCAAGGGAGCACCCAAGATCTGCTTTACACAAATAGATTTTAACCTGGATGAATTCTTCAGGTCGAATAAAAACAAGGACATCATTACAATTGATTTGCCTGATGTAAATCCTTACCGGTTCTACGACTGTATCATGGAACTCAAAAACAATCCGGATAAACTGACTAAAACAATCAGCCTCGGCAGCATGCTGAAGGATATATCATTTAAGTTCTTAAGACATGGTTTCTGGTTTGTTGCAGGTGAAGAAATGAGGTTCTTCCCAATGCCTTCAATGACCGACCTGGAAAATAAATATTATTACTGGTGGAAATACGTAAGATAGAGAGCTCTCAAAATCAGGGATCCCCCTTTTGTGGCAGAAGTGAGTAAACTGCCGGTCAGGATTTTCTAAACTGTAAGCCCCGCTTAAGGCGGGGCTTACAGTTTATTACAAAGTACTTATTTTTCTGCCTTAACTACCCCGGAATTTTCAAGCGCGGGATTTTCAAGCACCGGGCCTTCTGCTTTGCTCAGCATAGGGCTGCTGCCCCACTGAACTACTGCAATCTCAGCCTTAATAATTCCCTTCTTTATCATTCCCAGTTCCTGTGCGGCTCTGTAGGAAACATCCACTTCTCTTTTGCTCGTCCTGGGCAGCCTGTCGTTTACCGTAAGTACAACAGACTTATTGTTGCCCGGATTTGTAATCTTTATCCTGGTTCCAAAAGGAAATGTCTTGTGCGATGCAGTAAGCTCATTCATATCATATCGCTCCCCGCTGGCAGTTTTTCTGCCGTCGTGCTTTTTCCCATAGTAGGAAATCTTTCCCGTCATCTTTCCAAGAGCATCACTGCTGTCTGCATGCTTCTGATCTTTTTTCAGGTGCAGAACTTTTTTTATTGAATGGGTTGAATTATTTATTTTTTTCATCAGCTTCGGGAGCGGCCCTGAGGACAGCGCCAGAAACGGAATCAAAAGGTAATGGTATAAATTCACCATAGTCTCCAGAATTTTTTTACAAAGATAAGCTAAATTACATAAAAATTAAAATTTCTTTGTTTTTAATCGGGCTTGCATTCGATTTTGAACACCGGCTTCAGTAATTTTGGTGAATTGTTTTATTAATCCGGATTAATTATGAATGAAGAAATGTTTGCTAATTACCTGGGTCCAAAGGCAGAAAATATCGAGATGCTTAAAAACCTTGTTAATAAGGTTCTCGATCACCAGGCCCATTGGAGGCAGTCTTTCTACAGCAATGACAAAAGCCTTTATGAAAACGTTCCTGCCCAGAATTCAAGGCTTGAAATTGAGCTGGAGGCTTTTCTTAAAAGAAGCGATAAGAGCTTCCCCTATTTTCATCCCCGCTATGCGGCACAGATGGTAAAGGATCCATCATTTCCTACCATTCTTGGCTACCTCGCATTTATGCTTTCGAATCCCAATAACCACGCCTATGAGGGAGGTCCCGTTACTACTGAAATGGAGATGGAGGCAGTTGAGCTGATGCTGAAATTCACGGGCCTCAATGAAGGCTGGGGACACCTTTGCAGCGGAGGCTCACTGGCAAATATGGAAGCATTGTGGGCTGCCAGGGATTTTTATAGCGAAGGCAAGGTCTGCTTCTCCGAGGTATCACACTACTCCTGGAAAAGGATATGCAAAATACTCGGGATTAAAAATTATAAGGAAATGCCCGTCGACCAGTTTTTCAGAATGGACATAAATTCCCTGGAAGAAGAGCTTAAGAAAAATAAGGTAATGTTCGTCATGGCTAACCTCGGTTCCACCGGCGCCGGCAGCGTGGATAACCTGGAGGAACTGCTCTTACTCAGGGAAAAATATAATTTTCACCTGCACGTGGATGCAGCTTATGGAGGCTTTGTTAAGAGCGTCATACTGAATGATGACTACACTTTAATGCCCTTTAACAGTGAACGGATGCACCTGAGCGCATATACATATAAGCAGCTCTCATTGCTCGGAGAGGCTGATTCCATTACAATTGATCCGCACAAGCATGGACTCATTTCCTACGGCGCCGGAGCAGTTCTTTATAAGAATGAAGAACTTAGAAGCGTACTTCTTAATACGGCTCCTTATACGTACCACAAACAGGATAAACCTAATATAGGCATGTTCAGTCTTGAAGGCTCACGGCCCGGGGCCATGGCAGCGGCCTGTTACCTGACTTACAAGGTTATGCCTCCTGTCAGCAGCAGTATTGGAAGCCTCATCAGTCAGTCACTGGCCGCATCGAAAAAATTGCATGATATGATTGAACAGTCCCCAACACTCGCCAACTTAAACTATCCTGACCTGGATATTAACTGCTTTTACAGGCAGAGCCCGGAAAAAGACGTGGCAAAACTTAATGAGCAGACGCTTGAAATATATCACAGGCTCTCTGTTGAGACGGAAAATCCGGAGTTTATTATTTCGAAATTCGTAATACCCCCTCATATTGCCCGTACGGCGCTGCCCGGATACAGCAATATGAATGGAGAAAATCTTACGGCGTTAAGAACCGTATTTATGAAACACTGGCCAGCCCTGAACGACTTTTATTATGTTAAGGAGCTGATGAGGGTGCTGGAATAACCGGCACAGAAAAGTATATATTTCATCCCAACAGACCCGGGCACACCCATTGTGGGTGCCCGGCCTACTAACCTTTTTTTCTTCCAGCCGTCAAAAATGTAAAAGCACAAAATATTTTTTTAATCCGTATACAATAAATAACAAGGCCATACGTTTACTTATATAGAAATCAGCCTATATGGAGAACAAACTGGAACACCAATTAATAGAAAGATGCCGTAAAGGAGAATCTCAGGCATTCTCCCAGCTAATTAAGCTTTACAGAAGGCAGCTCTATTCGTACCTGTGGAGACTGTGCGGCAGCAGGGGCCTCGCAGACGACGTTTTCCAGGATACGCTGATTAAGGTCTGGAAGGGTATTGACAGATATGACCACAAGGACAAGTTCTCCAGCTGGCTGTTTTCAATTGCTCATAACGTTGCCATTGATGCGCTAAGAAAATATAAGGTACGCAGCAATATTATACATACTGATGAGATTCACCTGTACGGCACAGATAGCAACCCCTGCTCTGAACTGATCGGTGCCGAGCTTCAGGAGATTATGGGGGAAATAGTTAATAATCTGCCCGAAAAACAGAAACAGGTGTTTCTCCTGCGGGAGCATGGAGATATGACTTTTAAGGAAATTGCCGAACTGATAAACGAACCATTGAATACGGTGCTTGGACATATGCATTATGCAGTAGAAAAAATTAAAAGGGCTTTGAGGAAAAAAGATGCAATCTAACCTGATTTGCGAGGAATTCAGCAGGAATATCTGGCAGTATATTGACAGAAGCCTGACTGAGGATGAAATGAGCTACTGGAGAAGGCACGTTAACGAGTGCCCCCTGTGCAGTGCCAGATTAGGTGAAGCCAGCCAGCTGATTTCACTCTATGAGAGCATACCGCTTATTGATATTGAGGAAGATAAGTTCAATGTAATGATTGAGAATGCAGTGCGGACAGACAGGAAAAGGGGTTTCCATTTTCTTCATCATGCAATTGCAGCTGCAGATTTCCTGCCCATGAAAAGATTTGCATTTGGCGGGGCAGCTTTTGTTATGACTATCATGCTCATTTTCCTGCTGCATAAACCAGCCAATATTACGCTTGTAGCCCCAGAGGCCCGGAAAGTTACCTTAGCAGCAGATACTGCCAAAAGTAATATTGATCTTCAGGATAAGGCACAGGTGGCTGAGGTCAGGTTACCCGGCAGGGTGCAGACCCTGAAACGTAATAGGGTCAACGACTGGAGGGCTGATAAGGTTGCCTACAGGATCAACCAGGTAGGAAGAAGCCTTGCAAGAATTAAAATGATGGATGAAGCCCACAGGGAGCCCGATAAATGGGCCCTGCATGCAATAGCCCTTAAGAGGCAGATCATGCTGCTCGAAAGAGAAATGAACAGTTCACCAATGTGAATTTAATTAAATACTTAGAAGGACAATTTAATAATTAGTTCCTGCAGGAATTAGATAAATGGAAAAATATCAACAGGAGAATAAAATGAAACGGATTAACTTTGCAATAATACTGATATTACTCGTTGGCGTTACTTATCTGAATGCACAGAGTAAAAGTAAAACACATAAAAATCCTGGTAAAGATACGGTAGTCGATGTAGATACCTCTGATGGAAATTTCGACTTGCACATCCGCATACCTGACATTCCCGACATCCCGGAGGATGTCATGAAACTTTCCCCCGAAAAGGAACAGGAGATACTGAAGAATCTCATGCCCAAAATCAGAAAGGAACTGGAAGCCATCAAGAAGAATAATAAACTGAGGTATAACCAGCTGCTGTGGGACAGTCACTTCCGGAATTTTGATTTCCCGTTCGGACCAAACAAGGAAGCCCGCGAGAGATCTAAGAAAATAACCGACCTCGATATAGAAACAGAATCCCTTGGCATGAAATATCAGGATGCCGACAAGGCGGGACGCGAAAATATAAAGACTGAACTTAAACAGAAGCTGGGCGAACTCTTTGAACTGCGCGAGAATAACAGGCAGGAAGAGGTTAAAGATCTTGAAGAACGCTTGTCTGAATTAAAAAAGACCCTACAGGAGCGCAGGGAGAATAAAGATGAGATTATCCAGAAAAGGCTGAAGGACCTTACAGGTGAAAGCAGAAATATAGACTGGTAGCACCCTAAACAGCCTGATTTTTCGTGATTAGTTTCGCTTGTGTAAAAATACCCGGATATAAAGGGGGATGATTCCATCCCCTTTTTTTATTTACATTAGCCCCCTTAAAAAAGCTTGCCGCAAAAAATTTGTATCTTGCATTTATATCCCTTAACTCAACCTGACTACGCGGCTAATGCTTAAAAAAGTAAATAAAAATATCGTTTCTGAAACCCACAGCCTGGAGGTTTCACCTAAGGTCACTCTCCGGGTGGAAATACTAAGAACCGGCAGAAAGGTCGAAAATAGAGCCGTTTTTCTGCACGGAGGCGGAATTACAGGCAATTCTACCCTCGTCCGCAGGCCCGCGGCCTGGCTGCTGGAAAATAATGTTTTTGATGAGATCATTCTGCCCGATAGACGGGGAGCCGGAGGCAGCTCCCCCTTTTTCATGGTCACTTCCTTTTCAGAACTGGCCGGGGACATAAAAATACTATTGGACAAGCTGGAGATCACCGGTGCCCTTACCCTGCTTGCGGCCTCATACGCGGGACCCATTGCCCTGAATCTTGCCGCCATTGACAGCCGCATCAGCCGTGTCTTCCTCCTTGCATCCTCGCCTATGCTCCTAATAACAAAAGGGGAACTGGGGATTCTGCACAAAATGAAGCTTTTAGTGCCCGTGATCAAATTAATTCTGAAACTCCTTACCGGCAGGAGTCAGCACCAGCTGGATTGCGTCGATCTGGATTTTGTTTACGACATCAGCCATCCAACCGGTTATATAGCCGCTCAGGTCAAAATACTCAGGCAGATGAAGCGAAGCAGGCTTACTTCAATGCTTCTGCAGGTGGATTCCGTATTCAAAGAGGAGAATCAGGAGATCTCAAAGGACATAAAAATCAGGATCCCCGTTTACCAGATTATAGGCAGCAGGGATACTGTCTGGCAGCACACTTCGCCAGCAAAATATTCCGGCAATATGAAGCACTTCCGCCAGGAGCTGATTCCAAATGCCAGGCACAGGGATCTTTTCTTCAGGGCTGATGAATTCCTGCAGCTGGTTCAAAGAATAATGGCAGGAGAGTAAAATAAAAAGCCGCTGCATTCAAAATCATGAAAAACAGCGGCGAATTCTTTTAATTGAAGGTTATTTACAATGACAAGCCGTCTACCCCTAGTGAATCACCATGGAAAGGCCCCTTACAACAGAGCCCAGTCTAATTGCATCGAATATCCTTGATTCCGATGATCCCAGTTTTTTAACCGAGGCTTCATGCGAGCTCACGCAGGTTTCACACCCGTTTACGGCTGAAACAACCAGGCTTACCAGTTCAAAAAATTCTTTTCCAAGCACAGGATTCATCATTACATTCATTTTGATTCCGGCTGGCGTCGAGTGATAGATATCATTCTTGGCAAAATGCCTGAATCTGTAGAGTACATTATTGATTGAGAGCATTGAGGCACACGCATGTGCTTCTGCAATTTCCGCATCGCTGGCCCCCTGCTCCCTGGCTATCCCTGTGAATGAACAGATCAGAATTTCATTCTTTTCATTGGATGCTATGGCCAGCGCTATCAGGTATGCCTCCTTCAGAGTAAGGTTTTCCGAGCTGAGCGTATTTTTTAGATTAATCCTCAGATCTCTCAGGTAACGCGTATCCCCGGCAACCATAGCGTCAAGCGAAGTGAAATTCTTTCCTTCTTCTATCCTCAGGTCCTTTAACAGATCGGTCTTGGTTTCTAGTAGTGACATGTGTGTATATTCATTTTATTTATAAAATGGAGCGGGTATCTT
The DNA here is from genome assembly GCA_050258815.1 of Ignavibacteriales bacterium. GTDB lineage: Bacteria > Bacteroidota > Ignavibacteria > Ignavibacteriales > SURF-24 > JAAXKN01. The sequence continues at coordinate 39,103 of JBLMZM010000116.1, read as the reverse complement.
TATTACCCGCCCTTTAGGATTATTTATACTTTCAGTGTTTCCTGACCCTTTTGCCAGTTGCAGGGACAGAGTTCATCTGTCTGCAAAGCATCCAATACCCTTAATACCTCTTTTACGTTTCTGCCGACGTTCAGGTCGTTAACCGAAACGAATCTTATAATACCCTGCGGGTCAACAATATAGGTGGCCCTGTAGGCTATCTTCTCATTTGCTTCCAGTATCCCCAACTCTTCTGCCAGTGACTTGGAAGTATCGGCAAGCAGAGGGAATTTCAGGCCGCTCAGATCATCGTGGTGCTTTCTCCATGCCAGGTGAACATTCTCTGAATCTGTGGAAGCCCCAACCAGCTCGGCATCCCGGTCCCTGAACTCTTCATAATTCCTGTTGAACTCTGCAATTTCTGTCGGGCATACAAAAGTAAAATCCTTAGGATACCAGAACATTACCAGCCATTTGTTGTCATTTTTGTGACCCTCTGAACTGATATCCTGAAACTCTTTCCCCTTCTCAAGTGAAACGACCGCTTTCTTATTAAATTCCGGAAATTTTGCTCCAACACTTAACATGAAATCCTCCATTAGTTTTTAAGTATAATTTTTTATGAACTTATGGTACCAATATATCTCCCCTCACTTGATAAATCAAATCGATTATATTTATATTTGCATAGATAATATCTATATGTATTATCTGCTCTGAATCATGCTTTATATGCAATAACAGGTGCGCACCATAAATATCGTTAAATCCGGCCGGAATAAGCATGGTTTGCGTAAGAAAACCCATGGATGTTAAAAAGATAACAGTCCCGGCACTAAATAAAATCCTGATTTTTTAACCATTAATTAACTTTAAATCGCCTATGGTATCTCTAGTTCAATTATCCTATATAGTTGCAGTGGACAATTACCGCCACTTTGCAACTGCCGCAAAAAACTGTTTCGTAACACAGCCTACTCTCAGCATGCAGATACAGAAGCTGGAAGAAGACCTGGGAATCCTGATATTCGACCGCAGCAGGCAGCCTGTTGCCCCGACAGACATCGGGAAATCCGTCATTGCGCAGGCCCGCAGGATATTGCAGGAGACTTCCCGCATACAGGATCTGATTGAAATCCAGGCCAACCAGATCTCGGGCACACTGCGTATGGGCGTTATACCTACTGTTGCCCCATATCTGCTGCCACTGTTTCTGGATTCCTTTCTGAAGAGGTACCCAAAGGTGGACCTCATTATCGATGAGATTCAGACAGACCAGATAATTGAAAAACTAAGGAAGGAAGAAATTGACCTGGGACTCATGGCAACACCCCTGTATCAGTCGGATTTAATCGAAAAGCCGCTGTTTTATGAACCTTTCGTGGGCTATGTCTCCGAAGGCCACCGGCTGTTTTCAAAACAGAAAATTTCACCTGAGGATCTCTCATTAAAGGATCTGCTGCTGTTGAAGGAGGGGCATTGTTTCAGGAATCACACCATGCAGCTTTGCAGGGATGAAAAGTTGCAGAAGGTAAACAGCCTGAATTCACTGCGTTTTGAAGGAGGTAATCTGGATACGCTTAAAAAACTGGTCGAGAAGAATTTCGGGATGACACTGCTTCCGTATCTTGCCATGAAGGATATTGAGGGCACGGACAAATACAGATACGTGCGCGAATTTGAAGCCCCGGTGCCCAAAAGAGAGATCAGCCTGGTATATCTGAGGGCCTATTTGAAAAAACACATTATCAGTGCAATTGAAGAGGAAATACTAAATTCTGTCTCCGGTGAGCTGCTTCAAAAGGAAAACAGCATATTGGTTGTCTGATTTCTGTCTGGCAAATGACGATTATTCTAAATATTTTTGCACATAAATATTCAGGAAATAAAATTGATTAATATAGAAAAACTAATAGTCGTAGGTGACAGGGTTCTGATAAAACCCGAAGAAAATCTCGAAAAAACGAGCAGTGGTTTGTACCTCCCTGCCGGTGTACTGGAGAGGGAGAAGGTACAGAGCGGATACGTCATTAAGGCCGGTCCCGGGTATCCGGTAGCTGCACCCATTGACGACGACGAACCATGGAAGGAGTCCAGGGCCGCAGCCAAATACATTCCGCTGCAGGCTAAAGAGGGTGATCTGGCAATTTTCCTGAGAAAAGAGGCTGTTGAAATTGAAGTTGAGAAGGAAAAGTATTTAATAATCCCTCAGGCGGCAATTCTTCTACTCTTCAGGGATGACCTGCTGAGCTTCTAAGCTTATATTCTAAAGAACAAATCCTCATAAAAACAGATACTTAAACCTTGAAGTCCCGGCCGTATATCACAAAGCCGGGACCTCTCTTCCCGTATAAAATTCCTTTTTTCTCTTACTTCCACGCTGCATTGTGCGCCGGAAAGCCGTTCATCAAAAATTACTTGACCGGTCATTATAAATCCTTTAAGTTTGGTTTTCTAGTAAAAACCTTAATAAAACAAAGGGTGAATTATGCAGATGAAAAAGCTTTCTTCAATTGGCCGGCTTTTTATTATTCTCTTTTTTTCCGTAATATTATTTAATTGCGGAAATAATCAGAAGGATGAAATGAACAAAGAGTTTGCACAATTTGTGAAAGACTACGAAGCCAGAGTTGTCTCGCTTACCAAAGAATCAAACCTGGCCTACTTTAATGCTACAATTTCGGGCAGGAAAGAAGATTACGACAGGTCAGCTGATCTTGAGATTAAAAGGAGCAAGGTCTACCTTAATAAGGAAGACTTTCAAAAGCTGAAGAAGTTCAGGGAATCGGGCTTAATTACAGATGAGCTGCAGAAGCGTCAGCTGGAAGTGCTTTATAATGCATACCTGGAAAACCAGGTAAATGAAAAAAGGCTGGAAGACATAATTAAGCTGAAAACAGATATTGAGAATAAGTTTTCCACCTACCGCACTGAAGTTAATGGCAAGAAACTCACGGACAACCAGATAGAAGAGATACTGAAGAATTCCATCGATTCAAAAGAGCTGAAGGCAGCCTGGATGGGCAGTAAGGCAATAGGGAAAGTTGTAGCCGATGACGTCATTAAACTGGTTAAGATGAGAAACGAATCTGCCAGGGAACTTGGTTTCAGCAACTATCATGAAATGAGCCTGAAGCTCAGTGAACAGGACCCCCAGGAAATTGAAAAACTCTTTGATGAGCTGGATAATCTTACACGCAATACATTTGCAATGCTCAAAGGCGAAATGGACGACGTACTTGCAAAGAGATACAAAATATCGAAAAATGAACTGATGCCCTGGCATTATCAGAACAGATTCTTCCAGGAGGCGCCGAAGATCTATAACGTTGACCTCGATACTTATTACAGGGATAAAAACATAATAGATATCACCAGGGCTTATTATAACGGAATAGGGCTGCCCATGGATGACCTTGTAGCAAAAAGCGATCTGTATGAAAAGGAAGGCAAGTACCAGCACGCTTACTGTACCGGAATTGACAGGGAGGGAGACGTAAGGGTGGTAATGAACGTAAAACCCAATTATAACTGGATGAATACCTCACTCCACGAATTTGGGCATGCCGTATATGATAAATATACCGACCGCCAGCTCCCATGGCAGCTTAGAGAACCGGCCCATACATTTACAACTGAAGCAGTAGCCATGCTGTTCGGCAGATTTGCCGCCAATCCCACCTGGATGCAGGAGGTGCTCGGTATCTCTAAGCAGGAGGCAGAAAAAGTTGCAGATGCCGGATTTAAGTCATTAAGACTCGAACAGCTGGTTTTCAGCCGCTGGGTACAGGTAGTATACCGCTTTGAAAAGAGCATGTACGCAAATCCCGACCAGGATCTAAACAAACTCTGGTGGGATCTGGTAGAAAAATACCAGATGCTGAAAAGACCTGAAAACAGGAATGAACCCGACTGGGCTTCCAAGATTCACATTTCCAGTTATCCCTGTTATTATCACAACTATATGCTGGGTGAACTCCTCGCCTCGCAGCTCTATTTCCATATTACTGAAAAAGTGCTGAAAGCAGCCGATCCCATGCACCAGAGCTTCAATAACAGGAAAGAAGTTGGCGATTACCTGACAAAAAATGTGTTTGAACCTGGCAGGAAGTATTACTGGAATGATATGATTGAAAAAGCAACCGGCGAGAAACTTACGGCAAAGTACTATGCAAAGCAGTTTGTAGATTAACATACACCATAATAGGTTTTATATCCTGAGGGTCAGATTAAACCCTCAGGATAATATTAAATGATGTTTTCCTCTCTTTTCCTCTCAATATTATGCTGCCTCAGCTTGGCCAGCAGTTCATCACTCTTCTCTTTCCGGATCTTGCTTAATATTATGGTCAGCAGCTCATTGATTTTACTCAGATGCAGGGAAAAAGCAATCGTTATGTTCTGCTTTCCGTCATAGATATGAATTGACTTATTCTTGAATTCATTGAAGATACTACCGGTAATCCTTTCAATATCCTCAAATTTTATCTGTATGATTTTGTTGCTGAATGGAAAATCCGAACAGATCATCTTTACATCATCTACTTCGATTTTGTATGGAAATATCTTATACGACCTGAAATAGTAACGGTTAACAAAATAGATAAGCATAATATTGATGAATGCAGGTATTAAACTCAGTGAACTTACTCTTAAAGCTACTATTGAAAGAAACAGATACATCAGTAGCAGAAAAGTTACCGGAATATTTGCATATCGGAAAATGAGTTTTGGAATCAATGGATATGTAAAAATCATTATGCGTGCTCCTTTCTATATGACATAATTATAGATATTTTTTCTAATGATCAATGATAAAAATGAGAAGGTACATTCCGCCGGGCCGTTAAATCATCCTCATCTGCCGTTAAATATTAACACTTTTCCCCTTCCCCAAAATTTCGTATAATTCATTAACAGGCATTTATAACAGGAACCAATATGGCCCAGCCAGGCAAAAAAGAAAAATTTGACGTGATTATTATCGGTGCAGGTCCGATCGGAATGGCCTGCGGCATTGAAGCAGTAAAGAAGAAATTAAAATATTTGATAATTGAATCGGGATGTCTGGTTAATTCGCTTTTTCGTTATCCCGTAAACATGACCTTCTTTTCAACCTCAGAAAGACTGGAAATTGGAGAGGTCCCCTTTATATCACATGGATATAAACCCACCCGCTCTGAGGCACTTGAGTACTACAGGAGGGTAACTACGGCCTGGAACCTTAGAATAAAAACTTATGAGACCGTAAATGATATTATTGATGAGGGAAACGGTTATCTCATTAAAACCAGCAAGGATATCTATTTAACCTCCAACGTGATTATTGCAACAGGGTTTTACGGGAAACCCAATCTGATGCACGTACCTGGTGAGGAGCTCCCAAAAGTAAGACACTACTATGATGAGCCCCATCCCTATGCCAATCAGAAACTGGTAATTGTAGGCGGGGGAAATTCTGCCGTCGATGCTGCACTTGAGACCTTCAGGCGGGGAGCCCAGGTTACAATGGTAATAATGGGAAGCGAACTGAACAAGGGGGTAAAATACTGGGTCAGGCCGGATATTGAAAACCGCATAAAGGAAGGCTCCATCAAAACCTACTTCAATTCTACCATAAAAACAATTAGTCAAACCGAAGTTGAACTTTGCACTCCAGAAGGAGAAATTACCCTGGAAAATGATTTTGTGCTGGCAATGACCGGCTACCAGCCCGATTACAGCCTGCTGGAGAAAGCTGGCATCAGCATCTCAGAGGACGAACTGCGTGAACCCTGCTATGACCAAGAGACGTTCGAAACCAATAAGAAGGGCATCTTTCTGGCCGGGTGTGTTTGCGGAGGCATGAATACGAGCAGATGGAATATCGAATCATCCAGATACCACGCAAGACACATAATTAATTACCTGTCAGCATCTTTATGAAAAATGGCCTCTTAAGTATCCAGGCCTGAACTTCATGGCTTTAAATATTGGAGGTCAGGATTTTGGGATCGGTATCCTTATATTTCAGCGAAGCTATTACCACAGGCAGATCTTTTTCAATGCTCCACTGCTTCAGGCAGCCTGATTCCATCTTATCCTTTTTAGTGCTAAAGATGTGCAGAAAAGTATAGGACCTTTCGCTTCTGCTCTCAGAAGCCAGGAGCTCTACAGTTGGTATCCAGCTGCCCGTATTGAAAAACCATTGATCGTTGCTGTTGAATACCTCGGGATTATGCGTGTGCCCGAAGGTGATCAGCCTGTACTTTGTGTTTTCAGTAAATTTTCTGCGGGCATAATTATAAAGACTCGCGGGTTCTTCCAGCTGAATATAGGTAGAAGCCCTGCTAAGTATAAAAGAGATCAAAAAAAGCCCCATATTTTCCAGCCTGTTAAATTCCGGAATTTTAAGGAAGTGTGCTTTTGCCGGGTTTTCATTTTCAGCATCCAGCCTGAGAGTCAGCGGCTCAATTATATTCCAGAATTTGTCCATAACATACAGTACCGGCAGGAAAATTGTAAGAATTATAAGCAGAACACGGCCGAACAGATAACGGTAATAGCGCATCGGAATTATAAGGAAAAGGCCCGGTATGTGCTGAAAAAGCTTTCTTATTCCCACAAAAAAACGCTTTTCCACCAGCAGCGGCAGAATACTTTTTTTCATGCGTACATTCGTAAAAGGCGGATATGCAAGTTCTATATGATTCAGCAGATAGCGGTTAAAAAATGAACCGAAAGGCATATTGATTTCTTCTTTATTCTTGAGCAGCGGTCCCCCAATACTGTGACAGTACTTGTCGTATTTATGTCCGTGTTCAACGAAGTACTTATTGTCAATAACAAGAGCATCATCAACAAAGAGCAGGCCGGGGAAAATTTTATCTTTCAATGCACCCTCCGGACTCCCATTGCTGCAAATCCTTTGGGCAAGAACCAGACGCATATAGTTCCTGACGGCAGGCCATAAAAACTCCAGGTCATGATTACCCTTGATGATCACAAGACGGTTGCCGCTGTTCACCCACTCTGCAAGCGAATTAAAGATCTCATTGTATTGCATTGCTATCAGGTGCAGTTTCCAGACAGACTTGAAATCCTGCGTTTTCAGCCCGTATTTAATTTCTTTTTTCGATATGGTGCTCTTCAGTTGCTCCAGAGAGCGGTTGATGCCAATTTCATGCAGAATCCCTTTCCAGGCCGCCAGGTCGGCATCAGTGGAAGGTATGCTGGTAATACGCAGAAAATCAATAAAGTCACCGTTTATTATAAGTATCCCCTGCCCGGGAGATACTTTCCGCCTTAAATATGTAATGAACCTGTTAAAAGGGTTGTCTGCAGCAGGGCTTACAGGAATTGCATACCTGCCGTTGTTCCTGATTTCTGTAATGTGAAGATCGCTTACAATGAAAATCTCTTTTCCTTCTGAACTTATGTGTACTTCCGGATCTCCATACTTTTGCGTATAACCGCCGCTTTCACAGTTAAGAAGAAGTTTGCCCGCCTGCCCGTCGTAATCAGACATCAAAATCCACTCCCTTTTCTAGAATCTGTATTATTCACATTCCGCCTTTATTCTGCACACGTGGATATTTTAATGTATTTACCTTCCGGGTACAATAGCAATACTTTTTTTTGTGCTTTGAATTTAAAGTTTATTATCTCTCTTTTAGCGTAAAAATGGGCATTGTAAGGGCGGCATTGTTTATATCCGGGTGAATGGCATCAGCAGGAAATGAACGTGAAAAAATTACAAGCGCAGTAATTCAACGGGCGAAATCCATAATTAAACTCACCCGGAAAAGTTAAATTGATTTTCGTCATTTATTAGCTTAATTTTATGGGTATTTTTTTATAAAATCGGATTATTAATTGGAAGAAAAAAGAACTAACGATGCAAATGGTCCCTCCGCTCCGCAGGGGAATCAGGGGGATAAGCAGAACAAGGTGCAGAATCCACCACAGGAAAAACAGGAAAGACCGGAAAGACCACCAAGGCAACAAAACCCTCAGTCTGAAAGGCAGCCCAGACCCCAGCAGGATCAGCAGGCAAAAAAACAGGAAGGGCAACCCTCACAGGAAAAACAGGGGAAAGCACAACAGCCTCCCCAGGCCAAGATCGTTCCGCCTAAGTCTCCTAAAAAGGTACACTACAACAGGTACAGAGGCAAACATTACAATAGTAATTACAGCCGGCCTGCAGGAGTTACCACAGCTGCATCTTCTGCTACTCCGGCCATGGTAGCACCCAGGAAAACCAGTTTCAAGAAGATATCCATTGTTGTGCCTCTTTTTAACGAAGAAGAATCCCTGCGCCCGCTGGCAAACGAGATTAAAAAAGCGATGAAGGGTATTTCGGCTGATTATGAAGTTATATTTGTCGATGATGGCAGTAACGATAAATCACTGTCTATACTGAAGGAAATCTCAAGGGTTGACCCCAAATTCAAGTTTATCAGCTTCAGAAAAAATTACGGAAAGTCGGCTGCCCTGCAAATGGGCTTTAAACAGGTTACCGGCGACGCCGTTGTTACAATGGATGCCGACCTGCAGGACGACCCTAACGAAATCCCTAACCTGATCCATAAGCTTGAAGAAGGCTATGATCTTGTATCAGGCTGGAAAAAACAGCGCTTCGACCCATTTATTAAACGCCATTCATCCAAATTCTTTAATTTTGTCACAGGATTAATGAGCGGTATCAAAATTCACGACTTTAACTGCGGCCTGAAAGCCTACAGGAAAGAAGTTGTAAAGGATCTGAATGTATACGGAGAATTACACAGGTATATGCCCGTTTTAGCCAACTGGCAGGGCTTCAGCATATCTGAAATACCGGTAAAACACCATCCGCGCAGGTATGGAAAAACCAAATTCGGCATTTCCAGATTCTTCAAGGGATTTATTGACCTTGTAACGGTTATTTTTACTACCCGTTATATAAAACGCCCCATGCACTTATTTGGATTTTTGGGCGCCATTGCCTTTATTATAGGCTTTATAGTCAACGGCTATCTTTCCTATGAATGGATGATGGGACACAGCCTGAGTAACCGCCCGCTGCTGTTTTTCGGCATGCTGCTGATTATTGTTGGCGTACAGTTCTTTTCAGTAGGACTGCTTGGAGAGATGATGGTGCATAGTTTCCAGAATGACAGGGAATATTCTATAAAAGATAAAAGCTGAGCCTGAACCAGTATCATGCTGTCTCTGCTCGGTATTCTTAAACATTAATAAAAACTCTTTATTGAATTTGAAATTATCAGACATAAAAATCGATTGCCGGCATTTCAGAGGAGATGTTCCATGCAAGCCCCACAAGCTGTACGGTGTTCATTGTACCGATGAAAACGGTAAGGACTGTGTGCATTACGACCCCGCCGCTGAAAAGGTGTTAATCATTAAATTGGGGGCAGTCGGAGACGTAATACGTACAACTCCGCTGCTGAAGCCTTTAAGAGCGCGGTTCCCCAAGGCTAAGATATACTGGCTTACGCTTACCCCTTCGGTCGTACCGAAGGAAACCGACGTAGTAGTAAAATTTAACGCCGAGGGTACGGCTTTCCTCCAGGCACTGGAGTTCGAATATATAGTTAACCTCGATAAGGACAAAGAAGCCTGTGCACTGATGAACCTGCTTAATGGAAGGGTAAAAAAGGGCTACATCCTGCATAACGGGGTGCCTTTCCCGGCCGACAGGGACGCCGAGGCAAAGTATTTTACAGGACTGTTTGACGATGTTAATAAGGCTAACACGAAGAATTACCTCGAGGAGATCTTTGAGATCTGCGGATTTAAGTATAACGGCGAAAAATATATTCTTTCCCCGTTCCCGCAGTATGAGAACGAATGGAAGCTTGATAAATCAAAGAAAATAATAGGTCTTAATACGGGCTGCGGCGGAAGGTGGACCTCCCGCCTGTGGCCCGATGAGTACTGGATTGAACTAGCAAAATGCCTGCTGGCAAAGGGTTATGAGGTCATTTTCCTGGGCGGCGAGCAGGAAGACGCAAAAAACAGGAATTTTGCCATAGCTACACAGGGCAGATATTTCGGCCACTTCCCGCTGGAAAAATTCATTAATCTGGTAGACCAGTGCGACCTGGTGGTTACCGGCGTTACAATGGCAATGCACATTACGCTGGGACTTAATAAGAAAATTGTGCTCTTTAATAACATCTTTAATCCGAATGAGTTCGAACTCTTTGGCCTGGGTGAGATTATTGAACCGGAAAAAGAATGCAAATGCTTCTATAGCGCAGTATGCACCAATCCTGAGTATAGTTGCATGAATTATATATCCGTAGACAGGGTCCTTAGTTCAATTACTAAACTGCTTCCCGCATGAAAATAACTATTGTCTCAACTGCCTATCCTCTGCGCGGAGGAATTGCACATTTTAATGGTTTACTGTATAATGAACTTATAAAAGACCACGAAGTAAATGTAATCACCTTCAAGAGGCAGTACCCGTCTCTGTTTTTCCCGGGCAAATCACAGTTTGAATCGGGCGAAACCGTAGAAAAAATCCCAACCACTGTGGCAGTTGATTCCATTAACCCTTTCAACTGGATCAGTATTGGCCTGCAAATTAAAAAACAGGCTCCGGACCTGGTCATCTTTAAGTACTGGATGCCCTTTTTTGCCCCGTGTTTCGGCACTATCTCCAGAATTGTACGCTCGAACGGGAAGACCCGGATAATGACCATCTGCGATAACGTAATTCCGCACGAAAGAAAGCCGGGAGACAAGGCCTTTACCAGGTATTTCTTTAATGCCGTCGATTATTTTGTGCTCCTGTCAAAAAAGGTCCAGGATGACCTCCTTAGCCTTTTCCCCAGGGCAAAAAGCAGGGTTCTTCCCCATCCGGTTTATTCCAACTTCGGCACGCCTGTAGAAAAACAGGAGGCCAGGGAGCAACTGGGACTCAAGGATGAAAAGCTCATACTGTTTTTTGGCTTCATAAGGGATTACAAGGGACTTGATGTACTGCTGGAGACCATGGCTTTGCTCAAGGGAAAAGTAAATACAAAGCTCCTGGTGGCCGGAGAATTTTATTCAAATGAACAGAAATATAAAGATCTTATAAAAAACCTTAATATTTCTGAATCCCTGCGCCTTTTTACAGACTTTATCCCGACTTCCGACGTAAAGTATTATTTCTGTGCCGCTGATGCAGTTATTCTTCCCTACAGGGACGCAACACAAAGCGGGATCGTACAGATAGCAATGAATTTCAAAAAGCCAGTCATCGCTACAAACGTTGGTGGCCTTGAGGAAGTGGTATTAAACGGGAAAACAGGATACATAGTTGAGAAGGAAAATCCCGCAGCCCTGGCTAATGCAATAACTGATTTTTACTCCGGCAATAAGGAAGCGGAATTTCAGCGCAACATTGAGGGCGAAGTAGAAAAATATTCATGGAAAAGGTTTGCCAAAGGAATTCTGGAACTGATGTAACCGGTCCGCATATAAACTATATTCAAAAAATAATACGCCGCTTCCGGCAATAATTGAACATTTTAACAATTCAGCAGCTAATTTATGCATTACGACCCCATTAAAAATATTTTTGCAAGATGGATCAAGAGATTTCCCTTCCTCAGAGTATTGTTCTATAAACTGCTCGATATAATGTTTCTCCGTTCCTGGTATGTCAGAAGAGAACTCAGAAAACTGCGCAGAATGCTGGGACAGAAAGAAATCAGCATCTACGACGCAGGTACCGGGTACGGCCAGTATGCATATTTTATGGCAAAAAAACTGGAACCCAATAAAATATATGCCGTGGACGTAAAAACGGAATGGATAGAGGACTGCAGGCAGTTTTTTCATGACCAGAAGATTTCAAACGTAAGCTTTGGCGTGGAAGACCTTACTGCAATTGAACACAACAACAGGTTCGACCTTATAGTGTCTGTAGACGTGATGGAGCATATTGTTGAGGATGTAAAGGTATTTGAAAACTTTTACAGGGCACTTAAACCAGGCGGTTTTTTAATGATAAATACGCCTTCCATTTTCGGCGGCAGTGACGTTCATGACGATGAGGAGGAAAGTTTTATCGGTGAACACGCCAGGGTCGGTTATTCATTTGAGGACCTGAAGAACAAACTGGAACCCATCGGCTTTGAAGTATTCCAGTCCAGATACACATACGGCACCTGGGGAGACAGAGGATGGCGCCTCGGCATTAAATATCCCATGCAGATGCTGAACGCCTCCAAAATATTCTTTCTGGCGCTCCCGTTTTATTATATTTTAACTTTTCCCTTCACCCTTTTGTTTATGTATATAGATTATACATCCCAGAATAAGGTCGGGGCGGGAATTAATTTTATTGCAAAAAAGAGCAGCTGAACCGTAGTACTTACCGGCACTCTTTTTAAGCATATAATTACTAAATAAATCACCAATTCATTCGGAAAAAATTACCCGGAATTGCAGAAAATCGGTACGGAGAAATAATGTCTAAAACAAAAAGAACAATTGGAACAGCAGCCAAGACTACCAAAGAAAATTCGTCAGATAATTTTTCAATTGACAGGATAATACCGCGAAAGTACCAGACCCCGGTTTCGCTTGCCATTTTATTTATTCTGTTCCTGATATTTTTTGCCCCCATGTATTTCGGCGGCAAGACACTGCAGTCGGCCGATATTGTTACCAGCAGGAGCCTTCAGACCTATATTCTTACACACGATGACGGCTATACACTGTGGAACCCGTATATCTTCTGCGGAATGCCCGCCTACGCCCTCGGAGTGGGATTCAAATGGTTCAACCTGATTTATGTCGGACTGACCTCGGTTAAATGGCTGTTTTCGAAATTCTTCAGCGTGGAATATGCCACCTACTCGCTTTACCTGATTCTGCTGTCCTTTACCAGTTTCTTCCTTATGAAGTTTAAGACAAAAAACACACTTGTGAGCATGTTTACGGCTATTGCCGCCTCATTCAGTACGGGTATTATTGTCTTTCTTTTCATTGGACACGTTACCAAGCTTACGGCGCTTTGCATGTACCCGCTTATATTTCTCATGCTCTTAAAATTCCAGAAAGACATTAAACTGCTGGATTTTGCGGTTCTTACCATTGCCCTGCAGCTCTTTGTACAGGGATGGCACGTACAGATTATCTTTTACACGCTGTTTGCCGTGGGCATCTACTTCGCGTATTATATTATCCGCTCCCTGGTTAAAAAGGAAAAGGAGATGACCAGACAGCTGCTGAAATCCATCGGCGTCTTTGCCGCAGCAGCCTTTATTGCAATACTGATCCAGTCGGATAACCTGACACAGATATATGAGTATACACCATACTCCACCAGGGGCGCAAAGAGCGTGGTTGAAAACCAGGCCAACTCAAAAGAAAATCCGACCTCGGGTTCTGCATATTATGATTACCATACACAGTGGTCTTTCTCCCCTGGCGAAGTAATGACATTTCTGGTGCCTTCCTATTATGGTTTTGGAAATTCAACTTATCAGGGACCCCTTACAAATAACCAGGAATATAAGGTCAACACATACTTTGGACAGATGGAATTTGTGGATGTTGCAATGTATATGGGCACAATCGTGTTCCTGCTGGGACTCTTTGCAATCTTTACGTGCTGGAAAGATCCTTTTGTACAGTTCTTAACCATACTCTCGGGCATTGCCCTGCTCATTTCCTTCGGTAAGAATTTTTCGCCCCTGTTCGACCTGATGTTTAACTATTTCCCGTTTTTCGACAAATTCCGCGTGCCCTCGATGATGCTGGTGCTCGTGCAGCTTAGCTTCCCCTTCCTTGCCGGGCTCGGCCTGTGGAAGATTATTTCCCTTAAAAAGGATAGGGATCTTAAGGCCGAAAAGCTTGTAAAATTTGCAGCCATCGGTTTTACAGCACTGCTGGTGCTTTCATTTGTACTTAGCGGAGTCCTGAGGGATTGGTTTACTGCAAGAATTGCCGAATCAGGCAAAAACCCCGATTATCTGAAACAGCTCTCAGACTATGCAGCCGATATGTTCCTTGGCGATCTGCATATTGTATTTGCCCTGCTGGCACTTACCTTCGGTCTGGGCCTGGCCTACATAAACTCAAAGATCAGCCGCGACCTGGTGCTGCTGGGTGTTATAATATTTACTATTTTTGACCTCTGGAGGATTGATAACCGCGGCGCTGAATACGTACAGCAGCAGAATATGGACAATGCCTTCAATGCCCCTTCTTACATTACGGCAATAAAGGGTCAGAAGGACACTACTCCTTTCCGCATAATAAACCTTAAGCAGGATGGATCCTTTGGCTCAGTGGGTAATAATTCCAACTACAATGCATATTTCCTCATTCAGGATCTTTATGGATATTCGGGCATTAAACCCAGGTATTACCAGGATATCATGGACGTGGTTGGAACTCCTGCAAACCCGACACTCTGGAGAATGCTCAATACAAAATACATAGTATTCGACAGGCCGGTCAACTTCACCGATTTTACTCAGATATCCGCTGATCAGCAGGGTGCCGTGTACAGGTATGAGAAGGCACTTCCCAGGGCCTATTTTGTAAATAATGTACAGGTTAAGCCGGCAGCACAGATACTGAACCTTATTAAAAACAATGGCTTCGATCCCAAAGAGCTTGCATACCTTGAGGAAGGCGATCTGAAGGTCGACAGACCCGATACGACAGAGGCTTTTGTAAAGATAAACCAGTACAAAGACGAGCATATAACAATGCAGGCAAAGGCTACCGGAAACAACTTCCTGTTCCTGGGTGATACATACTTCCCGAAAGGCTGGAAAGCTCTGATTGACGGGCAGGAAACAAAGATCTACAGGGCCAATCACGGCTTCAGGGGTATCGTTGTCCCCAAGGGTGAACACAGGGTTGAATTTATCTATGCCCCGGTCAGTTTTATAATTAGTAAGTATCTCTCGCTGATCCTTAGCTCCCTGGTCATACTGGCGCTCATAATCAGCCTGTTTTTGAGGAAAAAAGGCGGCCCGGAGCCCGTCAGCGCACAATAATCCCGGCTCCATGGAGTCCGGTATTTTTCTCAAAATGAGAAGATATTAAAAAATGATTATACCAGAAGATTACATAAACGAAAATTTTAATAATTGACCGGTTCAAAAGAAATCTAAAAAGGACATTAAATAAGATGGGAATCATAAGAAAAACTTTATTCAGGTATTTACCCGAAAACGTTGCTTCTTTTTTCAGGCAGAATGAAATTAAAAAAGAATATGAGCAGTGGCATATATCAGAAGAAAAACTAAAGGCAGAATGGGAAAAAGACAACAGTTACGTCCCGGTACCGCACTTTGTGAAGGAAAATGCAATTAAACAGGTTGCTGCCAAATACCAGATTAAGACACTAGTCGAAACAGGAACATATCTGGGCTTTATGCTGGAGGCACTGAAAGACAGTTTCGATAACCTCATTTCAATTGAACTGAGCGAACCCTTGTATCAGCGTGCAGTAAAGAAATTCGCCCCTTACCCTCATATTAAGATCTATAACGGCGACAGCGCAATGACTTTACCCGTTGCGGTAAGGGATATCAGGGAAAAATGCCTGTTCTGGCTGGATGGTCATTATTCAGGAGGAGTAACATCCAAGGCCGATATCGAAACACCCATAATGGCCGAACTGAAGACCGTCTTTTCGCATCCTGTAAAAGATCATCTGATCTTAATTGACGATGCGCGCCTGTTTATCGGTACACGCGACTACCCGACTATTGAAGGCCTGAAGAATTATGTCTCAAAGCTCCCGGGAAATTACCGGCTGACGGTTAAGTACGACATTATTTTCTTACATAACGCAGACCTTCCGTTTTAATTAAGACGGGATTATCTCTCCCTGCTGAAAATTTGGGACCCGGGTATTTTCTGAATTAAGACTGCCCGGGTTTTTTTTTATCTTTAACAGAGACATGCCTTCCGGGATTACCGCACCACCCTCTCAGACACCCCGGTATCCGCACTAAATTCCTGATCAGCCTTTAACTAAATACCTGCGCATTACTTTTGCCAGCAAATTGTTTATATCTTCCGAGGCCTTGAAGAACAGCGTCAGTCCGGAAAAGATAATGGTAATAAAAAATCCGCGTATGGCAACGTCCCACACAAAGTGTCCCGATACGTGAGGGAATATATAGTTGAAAAGAAGTACAAAGACGCTGATCAGCAGCACCTTAATAGTATTCTTTGAAAACGGCTGCATCTTGTAAATCCGCCAGATGAATATGAATCTCATAGTATTAAAAAGCAGTATTGAAATAGCGCTGGCCATGGCAGCACCAGTAATCCCCAGTACAGGGATCAGTAACATGTTGGTACCTATAGCCAGAAGGCTCAGGCACATATAAAAGAAAAGGTCGTACTTGTAATATTTTGACGTCGTAATTATCTCGGCATTAATGCCGGTTGCCATGTCAAACAGTTTTCCGAGTCCAATATAAAATACCACCCATTTGCCCAGTGCAAACGTACTTCCATGCGGTATAAACTTAAAAATGTTGTCTATATTGCACCAGATTACCAGAAAAAGCAGTCCGCCTATGATCAGCTGATTTATGGACGACTTTTTATATAGTTCCTCAATCTTCCCCAGTTCCCTGTTCTTTGAGGCCTCAGCAACCAGGGGCACAACGACCTGTGACATCGACCTTCTGGGGATCTCCAGTACAAGGGCAATGTAAAGGGCAATGGTGTAAATCCCTGTGCTCTTTAACCCCGAATATGACCCGAGCATCAGACTGTCAATATTCCTTATTATTATGTCGCTCGTGTTGCCAAGTAAAACAAAGCCGCCAAAGACCAGCATGCTTTTCAGGTGCGGACTCTTAAAAACCGAGAGATCAGGGCGCAGAAACAGAGCCTTGATTGAGTAGACGTACAGCAGCAATAACAGCAGTGCTGCCATGTAAAATACCAGTATCAGATTTATAAAAGTATGGAATGTAATCAGCTGGTAGAAAATTCCAAGCACACCTAAAGAGAAAAAGACCCTGATTATGATTTCCCGAATGAATCTGGGTACCACCGGCTTTAGCTGAACGAGCGTATAGGACTCAAAAATAATAATTAACAGCTGAATGAACGTAAAGGGGATGAGATAATAGTAGTATTGAGTCAGCTGGGAGGCATTTTTGGAATATACGCCGATAAACGCGTCTTTCAGGACGAAAAACAGCACCAGAAACACCACATATCCCACGAAACTCAGACAGAGCAGAAAAAAGAGAAAACCGTTATGCTGCTTCCTGGGATCCTTGAAATACGGGAAATACCGGATGGGAATGTGTGTGGCTCCGAGGGCAGCAAAGGTTGAAAAGAATGCCGCCACGTCGATCAGTATTCTCTGCAGGCCAATCTGCTCGACCGAGAGGGCGAGCGGGAAGAGTATGAGAGTATTAACATAACCTATTAAGAATCCCAGATACGTTACAAATAATGTCTTGGCGCTCTGGCGTATAACAATTCCCATTTAAAATCTGCTTTAATTCTTGGATATAAATAAATAGCGACCCTGCTGATACTTAAAAACTGCACAAAGTCTGTTCAGGATTCCGAAAAACAAATATAGCTAATTTTATTTTATAAATAATGCCACAACATGTTTAATTGCACTTACTGTTCTACAGGTTTTATAAAAATTATTTTTCACTCAAAATAAAAAATTATAATAAAATATTTTCCGTAAATTTATGTCTTAATTCTAATTAATTATTAAATTTACGCATGTTTTCAATAGGTTGACTGCGGGTTTGCTGCCATTCTGTTAAACCGATTAAAGAAAATAATTCACGGGAAAGCACATGACTTCAATAAGTAAAGAACTAAAGGCAAAGTACGATTCACAATATTCCGACAGATCTGAAGAATGGCGCAGGATCGGAGCAATCGGGAAAGTGGATAATATAATGGATCTGGCCCGGGACCTGCACCCGAATAAAGTAATCGATATTGGGGCCGGGGACGGGAATGTTCTGTCACTTCTGAGTAAAAGAAATTTCTGTAATGATCTGACTGCTGCTGAGATTTCTGATAGTGCAATTGAACAGATTAAAAAGAAAAATATACCCGGGTTGTCGGAAATCAGACAATTTGACGGGTACAATTTACCCTTTCAGGATAATCAGTTTGACCTGGCAATATGCTCGCACGTTATTGAACACGTTGAACATCCAAGGAACCTGCTAAGAGAAATAAAGAGAATTTCAAGAAATCAGATATTTGAAGTGCCCATAGATTTTTCTTTTCACGTGGATAGAAAGTTTAACCATTATAATTCCTATGGCCACATAAACATATACACACCTCAGCTTTTCAATTTCCTTTTATATTCCGAAGGGTTTGAATTATTGAAGCATAAAAATTCTCTTTACAAAAAAGAAGTTGTTGATTTTGAGACTAAAAAATATTCATCAGCATACTTTAAAATGATGGCTAAAAGATTCCTGTGGAAGATATTCCCCGTCCTGATGGAACTGAAGCCTAATGCTTATACAGTACTTACAAAATAAAGATTTTAACCAAAGATTTATTATATTTACTTTTTAATTTTCCTTTAAATATCAATTAATTTTAGTTACCCTATATGAACTTAGCAAGCCTAATTAAGCCCGGTATAGATCTGTTTGTTTCTGTAATTAAAAAGAATAAGGATGTTCTTAAATATGTCTTCTCGGTTCCTTTGAAGCAGGAAGTGACAGACTACATCGAGAACCAGTATTTTCAGGGCTACGTCCACATTGAAAAGAGTATAGCTTTGGCAAAAAAACTGAAGCTGGAGGGCACAACCATACTTGACGTCGGCGGGGCAGTGGGTAATACGGCTAAACTCTTCGCAAAGAATTTTCCTAAGAACAGGATTCTTGTATTTGAACCTATTAAGGAAACATATGAGAAGCTTAAGGATGCAACTTCAGCATTTCCTAATATTACACCGGTCAATAAAGCCGTCGGTAATATGACAGGCAGTACTAAAATTAATCAGGCTAACCGCATCACATCCTCATCAATCCTGGATATAAAGGCCGAAAGCAACAGTGCTGTTTTTTCTGACACCTTAATAAAAAAGGGCGAGGAAACAATAGAGATAACCACTCTGGACAGCACCGTACCCGGGGACGCTAGAGTCGGTATCCTGAAAATTGACGTCCAGGGCTATGAGCTTGAAGTATTAAAAGGTGCCACTAACACGCTCAGCAGAACAGCAGTTGTCGTTCTGGAGCTGAATAATCATGAGGGATATCAGAATGCTCCCAAATATTATGACCTGGATGAATACCTGCGCAAAAGCAATTTCATAATTTATGATATATTCCCTTCACTTAAGGATAACGGACAGCTGAAAGAATGGGATGCAATTTACGTAAAAAATGAACTGATCCGATGAAACTTGCCATAGTAGAAGTAATGCCCTTTGGGCATTTTACACTCGTGGAGTCAATTACCGAAATCTTTGCCTCAGACGATAAGAACGAGATTTATATATTCATTAATGCAGCCGGGGAAAAAGTGCTCGCCCCGGTTTTCAAGGATAAAAAAAATGTCCGCATCGTTACCCAGAAGGAAAACGAAAGCCTTTCCTCGTTCTTCCTGAGGATCAACACTTTCAGTCCTGACAAGATCTATATTACCACTCTGGAAAAGTGGTTCAGGGATTTCTACTTGTTTAAGTTCACAGGACAGATTAACTTAATAATACATAACATTGATGACTGGTCCCGGTTTGGTCTTTTCTTAGGCTTGTCTAATTTTCTATACGAAGGATTCAGATCAAACATAATTTATAATTTTAAGAGATACCTCATATATCCATACTGGAGAAAACGGATTCTGGAGAATGTCCTTTCCTCAGGAGGAAAACTTGTTGTTCTTAGCAGAAGCTTAAAGAAAGAATTAAGCAGGTTCGTCCCGGATGAGAGGCTTGAGGTCATTCCCTTTTCAGTTTTTAATGAGAGTACGGCCGACTATTCCGGCAGTAATAAATACCTGAGGATTTCAATTCCGGGCAAGGTATCTTCTGTAAGAAGAGATTACGACTCGGTTTTTAGCTCCCTTGAAGGTGAATTGGAATTTTTCAAAGACAAAATTGAACTCGTGCTTCTTGGCGGCGTGTCATTGAATGAAGGAGGAGGCCCCGTAATTCAAAGGGCAGACGAACTGATTTCAAGAGGACTGAGGATAAAATATTTTAAGCAGGACTTCATTCCATTTGATGAATTTGAAGCTGAGTTTGCCAAAAGTGACATTGTCATCGGAAACATGAAGGTTGTGCTTGACAAGTTAAGCAGCGTCTATGGCAAGACAAAGGAAACGGGGTTCTCATTCACCATGATCAGGTTCGCAAAACCCGGTATTTGCATCGCAGGATACAATCTGATGGATGAACTGAAAAGCTCGGTTCTTTTCTACGGGAACCCTGGCCAGCTTAAAGATATTCTTAAAAAAATTCTCTCAGATAAAAACTTATTAACAGGATTGAAGAAAGAGGCCCGGAAAAACTCCCTGCTCTTTACTCCGGAATCCATTTATAAGCAATTGACCTCTTCCACTACTGATCCAGGTGCAACAGGTCAGGATACAGCACTACCGGATAAATAATCGTCCCGTTGAAAAATATTTAACTACGATAAACGAATGAAAAAATTACTAAAGACCTCGGCATTTTATAAGTATTATTTAATAAGCCTGTACGAGAAGAACAGGGCCATGATGACTGCTTCTTATCAGGAACAGTATAATTTTGTTATGGCGAACTGTTTTGCCTGGGCTGACTTCTGGAAAAAGCACCTGGAGAAAACCGGTAAATATGCGGTCGAGGAAGTAATCATCAATAATGAGTATATGCAGAAACAGTGGGCCAGAGAACACGGGGTGCATTATAATGAAAACAACTGGATGGAATCGATTCTGGATGCACAGATTGCCGAGTATAAACCTGACATTTGGTTCTCACACGCAGACGTCAACCCCGAATTCAGGCTTAAAATACGAAGGGATCACCCAAGGATAAAATATATTTTCGGATATGATGGAACGCTGAAACACAACGCATCTTTTTTTGCGGGCTGCGATCTCATTCTTTCATGCATCGATGATACAATAAAGTATTATGAAAAATACGGCTTCAGGGGCTACTTCCTCCCCTATGCCTTTGAAAAGGATATACTTGATAAGATCCAGCACAGGAACCCCACCCATAACGTGTCATTCGTGGGATCATTCTACCCCTTTAAGGGCCTGCACAGTGAACGCCTGCGCTTTATTGCCGGACTATCTGAGAAAACACCCATTGACGTTTATTCCCCGGCAATCCTGCACAAGGGCCTTATGCCCTATATGTGGGCCGTGTTAAGGCTGGCCCGCAACAAGCAATGGAAAGATATCTCATATTCAAACTATATCGACAGCAACAGAAAGGGCACGGCATACGGGCTCGATATGTACCAGGTACTTGCAGATTCAAAGATGACGCTTAATTATCACGGCGATATTGTGATAAAAAAAGGCGGGAACATGCGCCTTTTTGAAGCAACCGGCGCCGGAACCTGCCTGGTGACCGACTGGAAGGAAAACCTGAGTGATTTCTTCGAGGCAGACAAGGAGATAGTCGTCTTTAAGACATTCGATGAATGCCTGGAAAAAATCAGGTATCTTCTGGATCACGAGGAAGAAAGAAAAGCAATTGCAGAGGCCGGACAAAGGAGAACCCTCAGTGAATATTCATACGAAAACGTTCTAAATAAGTTTTTAATATTTCTGGAGTCACAACTTAAGTAAAAGGAAATACATGCAGACTCAACAAAGATTAACACAGCACTACAACGAAAAATATAAGATCGAAGCAGAAAAGGTTTTAAATGATTATTCAGAATTAAAGAAATATCCACACACCAGGATAGAAGCATGCCTGAAATTTTTTCCCCGACATTTTAACGGGGGAGATGTTCTGGAACTTGGCGCAGGCGCTGGAACGCTCGCCCGCAGCTTTGTTAATGCTGGCATTAAATTCAACACATATACGATCAGTGATTTTTCAAGTATGCGTGTCGAAGGAATGAGAAAAAGCCTGAGCGATCCCAAAATTAAGGTCGAGCAGATCAATTGCGAGGATATCCCGGTAGAAAGCCTTCCTAAATTTGATGCGGTTATCATGATGGCTTTAATTGAGCACCTGGTAGACCCGCTTGGAGCAATGCAAAAGGTCCGCCAGTTACTTAAACCGGGCGGCATCGTCTATATAGACACGCCCAATATGGCTCTTTACCACCGCAGGCTGAAACTGCTCAGGGGAATTTTTCCCTCGACGGCTTCTACTAATGAAGGCCTTATAACTTATGACAATAAGCCGGTCGACCTGTACGACGAAGGACACCTGCATTATTTTACGTACGGGGCCCTCACAAAAATGCTCTTAACAAGGTGTGGCTTTACATCGGTAACAAAATTGGGCTACCAGAGCAGGGTATTTTTAGGGGAAGCCCTGGGCGACAGACTTGCTCAGGCCTGGCCGGAACTTTTCTCGGAACTGACCCTGATTGCCAGATAAGGAATAATCTTCAGGCAGCCGGGATAAACGGTTAAAATCCGGTAAATTCGTGACAATTATTTTTAATTTTTCAGGACTGATTTAACGCTTGAAGATTCTGTTTGTAAATATATCCGATATAATCGGGGGGGCAGCCCTTGCTGCAACACGCCTTGGAAAGGGACTGGAGAAGTTCCATAATACAGAGAATTATTTTGTCGTACGGACAAAACAGTCCGATAGTATTAACGTATTCCCTACAAGAAAAAACCGGTTTGAACAGGTAAGCGAAAGATGGTTTAACATATTCTCGAACCTGCTCGGATTGCAGTACCAGTATCTGCCTTTCTCACCCGGGGTGATTATGCAGAAAGCAAGGGAAATCAGGCCCGACGTGATCAGTCTCCACAATACGCTGGGCGGTTACTTCTCAATTCATCTTTATTCTGAACTTTCAAAAATTGCACCCATTGTATGGACCCTGCACGATATGTGGGCATTTACCGGGAACGCAGCCCACACCTTCGGGGATGAATCCTGGAAGGCGATGAAGAACAGCGCACCGAACACAAAAATATTCCCTTCCATCGGAATCAATACCGGAGCCATGCTGCTGAGACAGAAGAAAAGGATTTATGCAAAATCGGATATCACAATCGTGACCCCTTCAAGGTGGCTATATAACCTGGCAAAAGAAAGTCCTGTTTTTGACGGGAAAAATATTAAGCAGATTTTTAACGGGATTGACCTGGAAATCTTCGGCCCAAAGCCCAAAGATAAAATCAGGGAAAAACTTAATATCCCTGCTCAGGCAAAGGTCGTAATGTTCAGCGCCGAGAAACTCAGGAATAATCCCTATAAAGGGGGCCGTGACCTGGTGGATATATTAAGCATCCTGAATTCCAGGACCAAAGAAAAGATCCACCTGCTCATACTTGGAATCGGTCAGATGGAGGAGGTTTCGCGCCTTGAAAATTTCGTAATTCATACTACGGGCTACATCCGGGATGAAAATCTAATGGCAGAATATCTCTCAGCAGCCGATCTGTTCATCTACCCTACCCGTGCTGATACGCTGTCTAATGCCCTCGTTGAATCTATCGCATGCGGTACGCCTGCCGTGACATTTGATGTGGGAGGATGCGGGGAAATCATAGTAACTGATAGAAGCGGAAGCCTGATTGAGCCGTTTGACCTGGAGTCGTTTGCCGAACAAACCTTAAGGCTTCTTACAGATGAGACCGCACTGAATGATTTGTCTATAAAAAGCCGGCAATATGCTGAAGATAACTTTTCACTCAAATCCATGAGTGATAATTATTTTAATCTTTTCAGCAGCTTACAAAAAAAATGACCGGCTGAACGGCCTCACTACCTGTTTTTTTGCGTACTCTCCAGAATTAGGGCCAGACCCCCGGCAATGTTTTTCCTGTCATACCGGCCTACGAGCTGAATGTCCGTTTTCAGTTTGTCTTCCTCTCTGAAAAATTCATCCGCCGGAGAATTATACCGGAAAAGCATCCCTGAATGCGTCGATTCCAGTATCTGCTTTACCTCGTCGTTGTCATCGCCAAAAGCAATTATCGGTTTTCCGCTCCTCAGATATTCAAACAGTTTACCGGGCAGGTGACGCGGTTCGCTGGCGCATACAAGCAGGTATGAAGCCGAACACATCTGTTCAACAACCTGGTTATATGGCAAAAACCCCGAATACTCAACCCTGTCCTTCAGACCTGCCTCTTCAATTGATTTTTTGATCGCCGGTCCAACCGTGCCTATAAACCTGAGCCTTATGTTCTTTCCCTTATCAACCTGTTCTTTTATGGTTTTCCACAAAGGCACCTGGTTCTGATAATCAAAAATATTTCCCGCGTGCAGCAGTATTTTTTCCCCGCTTTCAGGCACTGCGGCGACTTTTTCGAAACTATCCTCATTATATCCCCAGTAGAGTACGTGCGACTTGCCTTCAAGAAAGGGGTATTTTTTCCTGAAGTCCTGCATCGTATTGTTTGTAACGAATACTACCTGAGAGGCCGTCCTCATGACCGATTTTTCCAAATAATTATCGAGCCCCAGAGTCAAAACATTCCGCCTGAAGCCCCTGTAGTATATGATATCGATCCAGGGATCAATCAGCACCGGTATATGGGGTGTGTTAAAGACCTTTCCCAGTCTCTGTCCGATCAGATGGGTGCTGTGCGGGGGTCCGATGGTCACAATTGCGTCTATCTTATTATTGCGCAGGTATTCTTTGCCTCTTTTAACTGCCTGCCTGTACCAGCCAATCCTTGCATCCGGCACAAAGAGGTTCATCCTTATCCAGATCGAGAGTCTGTGTTTAAGACTCCTGTTGCTCCTGGATATCGTCTCTGAGGCCACTAGAGGTTCGTCAGGCGTCTTACCCAGCAGTTTTCTGTAAAGCTTAAAGGGATCAAAGTAACCTGTTTTCAATACCTTGAGTCCTGGGGATACTTCATCAAGAAGACTTTCATCTTTAGCCGAAAAGGTATCCTCATCTACGGTTAAGACAGAGGGCTGCCAGCCATAGCCGGGCAGAAACTTTATCATTTTCAGCGGCCAGTGCACAGTAGCCTTGCCCGAGGGAGGCCAGAAAAACGTAATAAATAGGACTTTTCTCATAATCAGTTATAGTTTACAAATTCCATGCAATAAAACAATTAAATATACGATTGTAATAATATTTATTGTACTTTTTTATTTTTTGTTGTTTATTTTAATAATAAGTCAATTGTCCGGGCAATAAATTCACCAATTGAAGAGAAAACACGTATGCACCAGGAAAAATCCCACTTTTCTTTATCCTCTGCCTTCTTCCTGAATGTAATAGGCATTGTAATAATTTTTATAGTACTTAAGGAATTACGAGAAATATTCATTCCCTTTACCATCGCATACTTTCTGTTTTTTGTCTTCTCCCCATTAAATAATTACCTGGAAAAGAAAAGGGTTCCGGCTTCAATTGCCGTTGTATTGGATCTGCTGATCGTGATCTTTGTTTTCGGCAGCATTTCCTCGGTAATTGTCAATTCATTCAGCCGCCTTGGCGAGGAGCTGCCGGGTTACGAGATAAAGTTAAATCAGATAGTCTCGGCCAATGCGCATTCACTAGGGATTAAAGATCCGCAGTTTTTACATTTTCAGGTTTCAAATATATTCAAGAAAATCGACCTGGGATTACTGGCCGGCAATATTTTCTCATCCACGTTTTCTTTCCTCGGAAGTTTATTTTTCGTCCTCTTCTTCTTCATATTTGTCATTACTGGACACAAAAACATTTACAGCGCCATCAGGAGAAGATACCTGAAGAGCCACATGCCCGAGGAACTGCAGTCGCCTGAAATAGAAAAGAGCGCAGGCTGGTCACAACAGGACCAGGAAGCCTCAAGGACTGCAGCCGAGAAATACAAGGCCAAGAAGGAAAAAGAGTCAATACTTCAGAGTACTTTTCAGGAAATTACCGACCAGATACAGCGCTATCTGCTGGCAAAGTTTATTATCAGCCTGCTGGTTGGCATAGCCACCGGAATAGTGCTTTTAATTTTCGGGGTGGATTTCGTCGTTGTTTGGGCGGTAATTACATTCCTTTTTAATTTTATACCCAACATAGGATCGCTTATTGCTACACTATTGCCTGCAATAATGACGCTCGTACAGTTCGGCTCGATCGGCTATGCGCTGCTTATTACAGCCATACTGGTTGCCCTGCATAATGTTATAGGGAACATACTCGAGCCCAAGATTTTTGGTCACAGACTCGGGCTGAATCCTCTTGTTATACTTCTCTCCCTCTTATTGTGGGGATATATATGGGGTATCGTCGGAGCAATTCTTTCTGTTCCGCTGACGGCAATAATCAAGATCATCCTGTCCCGCATGGATTCCCCCAACGCGAATTTCCTTAATGACCTGATGGGTGAATAGGTTTCAGGGGAAATACCCCCCAGGGCTTTTTGTCATGCAAGTTGGAAAACTGCTGCTTTTTTGCAGTTGATTCTAAGAAGTTTTATTATAGATTAATTATTAAAACACGATTTGTCATGCAGCAGAAAATACCAAACTTTCCCAGATCAGTCACCATATTCATTAACATAATCGGGGTAGTAGTAGTATTTTTCATCCTGAAGGAGCTTCAGGAAATTTTTATTCCCCTGGCAATTGCATATTTTCTATTCCTTATCTTCTCCCCACTTAATAATTTTTTTGGCCGCAGGAAATTTCCCTTGTGGCTCATTATTACGCTCGATTTACTTATACTAATTATTATCTTCGGCGGCATTTCAACAATATTCATTAACTCAATGTACCGTTTCGGGTTGGAAATGCCCGGTTATCTGCAGAAACTTGATAAAATTGTATCATCTGTTGCCACATCCTGGGGGATTGAAAACCCAACATTCACTAATTTCAATACCGAAAAGTTTGTTAAGGAAATGAACCTGCAGGCCCTGGCCGGCAGCCTTTTCAGCTCAACGTTTTCCTTCATGGGGACAACTCTGTTTGTGCTGTTTTTCTTTATATTCATGGCCACCAGCCACAAGAATATCCATGAGGCCTTCCTGGACCGCTTTATTTCAACACGGCTGCACTCAACCTCAGATCCCGATGCAGCTCAGAAGGAGGAGAAGGGGCTTCAGGATGAACGTGCACTTCAAAAAACCTTCGATGATATTTCCGGCCAGGTACAGAAATATACGGTTACAAAATTCATAATCAGCCTGTTTACCGGTATAATTGAGGGCGGCATCATCTGGGCCTTTGGTGTCGACTTTGCAATTATATGGGGTGTATCAATCTTCTTTTTTAATTTCATTCCCAATATCGGATCGTTCCTGGGATTAGTACCCCCTGTTATAATGGCACTGGTCCAGTTTGGATCCATCGGGAAGGCTGTTCTTCTGGGCTCCATACTGGCAATTGCAGACAACATAATAGGCAACCTCATTGAGCCCAGGGTTTTCGGCGAGACACTCGGGTTAAACCCGATTGTTGTGCTGATCTCACTGCTTTTGTGGGGCTATATATGGGGCATTCCGGGCGCGCTGCTTTCAGTTCCGCTCACTTCTTTGATAAAGATATTAATTTCCCGCTCGGACTCGCCGGACCTTAAATTTATCAATAAGCTGATGGGCTGATAAACCGGTGGGACAGCCGGAGGTGGTCTCCGGGAAGAATAATCCTGAAAAAGAATACTATCGAAAAAAAATATTTGTATTTTACTGCAAAAATTATTTCCTTTATATAACCTTTCCTAATCACTATATATCGGCCATATTTTGTTACTGGTATATGTGTGCCCGATTTCTGCAAACTGCATAAGCGCACATTTTATGTGGAATTCTTAAAATAATTTTCCGAAGAGGTGTAATTAGCAGATATATATTATTATGCAGATAATTTAGATTATCGCGTGGGTTTTTGTCAAAAGCCGTGGTTTTATTGTAATTATTTTATTTTTAGTAACTATGAGGTAGCCAATGAAGGATATATCTACTACAGAGACGACTGCAGAGGATCAGGACAGAAAGAAGCTCGTCAATTTCAGGTCCTATATTTTAAATCCCATTAAGGGTGGAATATTTGGTTTTGCAACTTTTTTTACTCTTTTATTAGGGATCAAATATTTCAGCTATTTTATAGGCAGCCAGCCCAAATTTTATGTGGATATAACCGATGTTATATTATCGCTTTTAGGTTTCCTGCTGGTGTTTCTGATTAAATTTCTGGAAAACTTTCAGGAAAAAGAGACTGACATATAAATCCATACAGAGCCGTTTTTTAGAGAACGGCTCTGACTTTTTTCAGGCTTCAACATTACTGTTTAATTTCTCTGCCCTGTCTGCCATCTTCAGCTGTTCAACCAGTTCAAACAGATCCCCTTCGACTATGTTGGACAGGTTATATAATGTCAATCCTATTCTGTGGTCAGTAACCCTGTTTTGCGGATAATTATAGGTGCGGATCTTGTCGCTCCTGTCGCCGCTGCGTACGATGGACTTCCTTTGTGCGGCTATTTCATCCGTCTGTTCCTTCTGCTTTAAGTCAAACAGGCGGGCCCTTAAAACCTTCATAGCCTTCTGCCTGTTCTTTAGCTGGCTTCTTTCATCCTGGCACTGAACAACCATTCCCGTAGGAATGTGTGTTATCCTTATTGCAGTCTCCACCTTGTTTACGTTCTGCCCGCCAGCCCCGCCGCTTCTGTAAACGTCTATTCTGAGTTCATTCGGATCGATGTCAACCTGAACGTCCTCAACTTCGGGCATAACCACCACACTTGCAGCCGATGTATGCACCCTGCCGTTGGTTTCGGTCATGGGCACCCTCTGGACCCTGTGAACCCCGTTTTCAAATTTCAGGTCCCCATAGACACCCTGCCCATTCAGTGAAAACACCACTTCCTTGAGTCCGCCCAATCCGGACTCGCTTAAGTCAATTATTTCCTTTTTCCAGCCTTTTATCTCAGCAAAGCGCGAGTACATTCTGTAAAGATCGTATGCAAACAGTCCGGCCTCATCACCGCCTGTGCCTGCGCGGATTTCCACAATGACGTCTTTATTGTCATTGGGATCCTTGGGAATCAGTATTATCTTTATCTCATCTTCCAGATTTTCCTTTTCCTTTTTCAGGTCGGAAAGCTCGGCCTCCGCCATCTCAACAAGCTCCCGGTCTTCACCCTTAGCTATAATCTCATTGTTCCCTTCAATGTTCTTCAGGACATCACTATACTTATTATAAGCCTCTACTATCTCCAGCAGTTCGCTCCTTTCCTTGCTCAGTGAAACTATTTTCTCCTGATTGTTAAGGTTGGCAGGATCAGCAAGCTGCTCATTGATTTTGTCAAATTTCTCCTTTAATGCCCTTAGCTTATCTATGAATTCCATCATTTCTCTCTTTAGTTGAATTACAAATATAGCAAAGAAAGGGCTTAAAATCTAAGCAAATTGGAGTACTTGGGATATGTGGCGTCATTGGAAGTTAACTGGATACTCACCTTAATAGTGCTTCTTGCATGAATACCTGAAAGCTGGCGGTTTTGCCTGCATATTAGTAATACCTGCAGTATCCGGTTTTGCGTAATGTCAGTTAATAACTATATTTGTTAATTACAGTTAATCATTATTAGGAATTTTTATGCTTGAACAATGGAATGAGAGATTTTCCCGCCCGGGGTATGCCTATGGGAAAGAGCCGAATGCTTTTTTCAAGGAAGCCATAGATAAGCTTACACCAGGCAGGATGCTTTTAATAGGCGAGGGCGAGGGACGCAACGCGGTTTATGCCGCCACACTCGGCTGGCAGGTGGATGCATTCGACTTCAGCCAGGCCGCAAAAAATAAGGCACTGGAACTGGCAGAAGAAAATAAGGTCCAAATCAACTATACTGTGCAGAATTTGCAGGAATTTTCTCCATCCGCGAATTATTACGATGCCGCAGGCATCATTTTCGTCCACCTGGAAGAGGAACTCCGGTCAAGAGTCAACCAGAAGATTATTTCCAGCCTTAAACCAGGCGGCAGGGTAATTATAGAAGTCTTTGAAAAAGACCAGCTGGCCTACAATTCCGGCGGTCCCAAGGACCCCGCCCTGCTGTATTCACTTGAAGACATTGTCAGTGAATTTACTGACCTGGATTTTCAGCACCTCAGCAAGGAGCTTATTCAGCTAAACGAAGGTGAATACCACTCGGGTGAAGCCATGGTTATCCGCTTTATCGGCCTCAGGACAGAATAATTTTCCCCCAGAAAAATTAATTTTTAAGAATAATGGAAACTAATATTGACAAAATAGTTTCCATTTGTTATTTTGGAAACTAAGAATACTATTTTAGTTTCCTTTGGATATAATATGAACAACAAAGAAAGAATACTGCTGCTGGCACACGAAAAGTTCTTCAAGGAGGGATTCTATAAGGTTTCCATGGATGAACTGGCCAGAGAGCTCAGAATGAGCAAAAAAACAATTTACAAGCATTTTGTCTCCAAGGAAAGCCTCATGGATGCCGTTGTGGACGGAATGCTCTCCTCAGTATCGGGCAAAATAGACGAGGTGGTGGCCCAGGATATAAGCGCCATCGGCAAGATACTAGGAATGTTTAACATTATAGTCAATCTTGCCGTATTTGCTAGCGAGAAATGGCTGAACGACATAAAAATACACGCGCCTGAGCTTTGGACCAAGATCGACACCTTCAGAACGCAAAAGATGAGAGACAAGATTACCCGCATACTGGATCAGGGGAAAAAAGAGGGTGTCTTTGAGGATAAGCCAACTATTCTGGTGCACACAATTTTTATTACTTCGGTAAGAGCCGTCGTTAATCCGGATTTTATCCTGAACAACAATATGTCCTTCAGGGAAACCATGGAAACTACCTTCGGAATCCTGCTTAACGGCATATTTACCGAAAAGGGAAAAATGGAATTTAAAAATCTTAAAAACGGGATAAACAAATGAAAACTAAACTTATTGTATGTATTATGCTTTCCGCCCTCTTAATTGCAGGCTGTGGAAATAACAACGATAAAAATAAAATAGAAGCCTCAGGTACAATAGAAGCAACAAATGTAACCGTCAGCTCAAAAACTGCGGGACAGGTCAGGAAACTCACAAGGGACGAGGGTGAAAACGTTAAAGCCGGCGATACCCTTCTTACAATAGACCATGACCTGCTCAACATTCAGCTCGACCAGGCAGTTGCAGGCAGGGAGCTTTCTGAGGCTCAGCTCAGACTCCTGCGCTCGGGAGCCCGTACCGAAGACATCAGCCAGTCAGGCGAAGCCCTGAAGCAGGCCGAAGTTAACCTTGAGCAGGCATCCAAAGATAAGGACAGAATGGCCAGCCTCTATGAATCGAAATCCATTACAAAAAAACAGTACGAGGATGCCATTACAAGATTTCAGCTGACCCAGGCACAGTACAATGCAGCCAGGGAAAACCTGAGAAAAATGAAAAACTTTGCGCGCCCCGAGGAAATCCGCCAGGCCGAGGCTAACCTTCAGAGAGCTCAGGCGGGCGTGGACCTGTTGAAGAAAAACATTCAGGACAGCTACGTAACTTCCCCAATCAGCGGCGTGGTAGTAAAGAAATTCGTGGAAGCCGGCGAAACCGTCGCCCCCTCTTCCTCCTTATTCAGGATTTCGGATCTGAGCACCGTAAATCTGATAATTTATGTTTCCGAAGAAGAGCTGGGAAAGGTAAAACTTGGACAGAAAGCAGCCATTTCCATCGACGCGTTTAAGAATAAAACATATGAAGGCAAGGTGATCTATATATCCCCTGAAGCCGAGTTTACACCCAAGAATATTCAGACCAAGGATGAAAGAACAAAGCTGGTCTTTGCAGTTAAAATAGCTATTCCCAACCCCAGCTTTGAACTCAAGCCCGGAATGCCGGCCGATGCCGTAATTTTGCTTTAATTAACTAAATTTTGTTCAATAAATCACCACGCATGTATGAGTACAACAATAAAAATAAATAATCTCAGGAAGAGCTACGGCAGCCTTAAGGCCGTAAATGGCATAAACCTGGATGTGGAAAAGGGTGAGATGTTTGGACTGGTAGGGCCCGACGGCGCCGGTAAAACAACTACAATCAGAATGCTCTGCGGCCTGATCGGACCAGATGAGGGTTCGGCAGAAATCCTCGGTATGGACCTCGTCAGGCAGAAAAAAAGCATAAACAAGAATATTGGGTATCTTTCCCAGAAATTCAGCCTTTATGGCGACCTGACAGTTGATGAAAACATAGAATTCTTTGCCGAGATCCACGGGGTGAAAAATTATAAGGCAAGAAGAAACGAACTGCTTGAATTCACCAGGCTTACTCCTTTCAGAGCCCGCCTGGCCGACAAGCTTTCCGGCGGCATGAAACAGAAACTGGCACTGGCATGCACCCTGATCCATAAGCCCAAGATAATTTTTCTCGATGAACCGACAACCGGGGTCGATCCGGTCTCAAGAAGGGACTTCTGGAAAATACTTGCCAGCCTGATAAAAGAGGAAATTACTATATTCATGTCGACCCCATATCTTGACGAGGCCGAAAGGTGCAACCGTGTTGCACTGATGAATAAGGGAGAAATCATCAGCTTTGATTCACCACAGAAGATTAAGGCGTCCCTGGAAAAGGAAGTCGTGGAAATTGTTTGCAACCCATCACGCACGGCTTATAAGACAATTAAGGAAAAAACTCAGTTTGAAGTACAGATGTTCGGCGACAGAATTGACGTCGTTGTTGATGACTTTAGGAAAGACAGCGATACACTGAAACTCCTGCTAAACGAGCAACAGATTACCATATCCGACTTCAGGGTGGTACCTCCTTCACTGGAAAACGTCTTTATACATTTAATAAGCAGCGCAAATTAAACAAGGAATATAACGATGATAAAAAGATTTTTATTACTTAACCTTTTGCTTACGGCACTCGTATTTGCTCAGTCGCAAAAGCTGACACTGAAGGAAAGCATTGAAATTGGCATAAAAAACAGTAAGGACCTGAAGATATCACACTCTAAGCTTGAGGCCTCGGATGCCAAGGTTACCGAAGCCAGTTCACAGCTGCTTCCTCAACTTAAGTTCGGAGCCGGCTATACACGCCTCAGCGACGTACCTCCCTTTCAGGTACAGATCCCGGGAGCACCGTTCCCGATCAGAATTTCCGACGTAATACTGAATAACTATTCACTCAGGCTTTCACTTCAGCAGCCGCTGTTTACTGGCCTGAGACTGCTGTCACTCAGAAAGGCGGCCTCCTTAAACAACAAAGCGGCCGGGACCGATTACTCCAAAGACATAAACGAAACCTCATTCCGCATACAGTCAGCCTTCTGGCAGTACTATAAGGCGCAGCAGCTGCTCAGCCTTCTTAACGAAAATCTCCTGCAGAACCAGAAACACGTGGAGGATACAAGGAATAACCTGCAGAATGGGCTTGTCACACAGAATGACGTCCTGAAACTCGAAGTACAGTACTCAAACACAAAACTCCAGCAAATTGAAGCACAGAATAACCTGGACGTGGCAAGGATGGCCTTTAACCAGGCAACGGGACTCCCCCTCGGTGCACCGACAGAGATCGTGGTCAGCCAGATTGACACAACCCTCGGCAGTTACAACTTTAATCAGATCGTTAAAGAAGCCAGGGAAAACAGGAATGAGCTCAGGGCCATGCAGTATCGCCTCGAGGCCAGTAATGAAGGCCTGAATGCTGCACGCTCAGGATGGCTTCCTTCTGTATACCTGAACGCCAACTACTACTACAGCCAGCCTAATCAGCGCTACCAGCCTCCCCTGAATGAATTCAGGGATACCTGGGACGTTGGTGTAACGCTGAACTGGGATCTGTGGAACTGGGGTTATACCTCATCACAAACCTCGCAGGCAGAGCAAAATAAAATACAGGCCGAAACCTCGCTCGAACAGCTTAACGAAAATATTGAGCTGGAAGTATATTCCAACTTTCTGACCTACCAGCGTTCCAGCGAAAAAATAAGCGTAAGCAGGCAGAGCCTCGTTCAGGCAAAGGAAAATTACCGCATTATAAATGACAAGTACAACGTGCAGCTTGCAACCAGTACCGACCTGATTGACGCCCAGACGGCAGTACTGCAGGCCGAAACTAATTATGACTCAGCACTCGTTGATTATGAAATAGCAAAAGTAAGACTTGAAAAGTCGCTGGGAAGAAGGATTTACTGATGAATTCGATAGAGGTTAAAAATCTTACAAAAAAGTTCGGCCGCTTCATTTCCGTCGATAACATCTCCTTTAATGTCGGACAGGGAGAAATTTTCGGATTCCTGGGGGCAAACGGAGCGGGCAAATCTACTACCATAAGAATGCTTTGCGGAATACTGGAGCCGACAGATGGCGATGCAATCGTGGGCGGTTACAGCATTAAAAATGAACCGGATAAGGTCAAGACACAGATCGGCTACATGAGTCAAAGGTTTTCCTTATATAATGACCTTACGGTTGAAGAAAATATTAACTTTTTCGGAGGCGTCTACGGGCTGTATAACGACAGGCTCCAGGAAAGGAAAAAATGGGTCCTGAGGGTAGCAGACCTTGAAGGCAGGGAAAAAACCCTGACCGGCTCTTTGCCCGGAGGCATCAAGCAGAGACTCGCACTCGGGACGGCAGTCATTCATGAGCCCAGAATAGTCTTCTTAGATGAACCGACCAGCGGAGTGGATCCGATATCAAGAAGAAACTTCTGGGACCTTATTAATGATCTTTCAGCACACGGTATAACTGTATTTGTAACTACACATTACCTTGAGGAAGCCGAATTCTGCAATAATATTATTCTTATTAACGCTGGCAAACTGATAGCTGAAGGCAGCTCAAAACAGCTGAAAACCAACTATCTCAAAAACACCATCCTCGAAATCGAGTGCGATCAGACCGTTGCGGCCATGGAAATTCTTGAGAAGGAAAACTTCGTAGATGAGGTCTCCATCTTCGGCAATAATATGCACATTGCAGTAAACGATAAGTTTGGCGGAGATGAGCAGATTAGAAATATTTTATCCCTTAAGAATTCAATCTTAGTAAAAAGAATAGATAAAATTGTACCGACACTTGAAGACGTATTTATTCATCTGCTGGAAAAGGATAAGAACAAAGATGCTTAACAGAATTATTGCAATAGCTAAAAAAGAAGTAAGACAGCTGAAAAGAGACGTCAGAATGCTGCTGATTCTCTTCCTGTTCCCCATTGCCTTACTGGCCATTTTCGGGTACGCCATTAACTTCGACGTACATCACATAAAGATAGCCGTCTACGACAAGGACAGATCCGAGGACACACGTGCTTTTATAAATTCACTGACCAGCTCAAGCTACTTTGACCTTGTCGGATACATCAATAACGACAGCCAGATAAAAACATACCTGGATGAGCAGATTGCACAGGCCGTAATCGTCTTTCCGGAAGATATGTCACGCAGCCTGTATTCAAAAAAGGAAACTCCGGTTCAGATACTTGTCGACGGCGTTAATGGAAATACAGCAACGCTCATTACAAATTACCTGACAATAGCTACCAGAAGCTATTCGCAGAATTTTTCCACCCGGGCAATGGCCCTCTCGGGTAAAAACTCGTATACTCCAATTGATCTGAAACCGGTCTTCTGGTTTAATCCCGAGCTGGATTCCACATACTTCCTTATCCCGGGGCTCATAGCAATGATCATGATTGTAACTGCCGTTGTATCGATCTCTCTTTCAATAGTAAGAGAAAAAGAACACGGAACAATTGAGCAGATAAATGTCTCTCCCCTTTCTCCTCTTGAGCTGATTATAGGAAAGACTACGCCGTATGCCGTAATAGCACTCATCGTTGCTGCCATTATACTAATCTCGGGGCACTTTATGTTCGGAATGCCCATTAAGGGCAGCCTGATACTGCTGTTTTTCACGACTCTTATCTTTGTCTTTGCTACACTGAGTCTGGGCATCTTTATCTCCAGCATAGCAAACAACCAGCAGGTTGCCTTTCAGATGGCTACACTGGTGTCAATGCTGCCCTCGGTAATCCTCTCGGGTTTTATTTTCCCTATTGAAAGCATGCCGCTGGCAGTTCAGGTACTTTCAAATATAACCCCTTCAAAATTTTATATGATCATACTGCGCGATATTCTGCTGAAGGGAGTGGGACTCGAATCCTTCTGGCCGCAGATTATTTACCTGGTCATCTTTTCGGCCATATTCCTGAGCCTGGCTACGCTCAGAAACAAAAAAGCAAAAGCAGCCTGATCATTTATTTAACGGAGTAATACCTTGAAAACCATAATAAATATAATTATAAAAGAATTCATACAGGTCCGCAGGGATCCCCGGCTATTCGGAATTATCTTCATGGCTCCCGTACTGCAGCTGATTTTCCTCGGTTATGCTGCCACAATGGACGTCAATACGGTGCACACGGCAGTATTTGATCAGGACAGAACCGAAACCAGCCGCGAGTTTATACGGAATTTTGAGCGTTCCGGATATTTTTCAATTGATGCCAACGTCGAGAACTATGCGGAGATTACGGAGCTCGTCAATAAGGGCAAGGTGCTTGCAGCAATTGTAATTCCTACCGACTTTGAAAAAAATATTAGCAGAAGGCAGACCACTCCGCTTCAGGTAATCTTTGACGGCTCTGACGGCAATAAGACCTCTATTGCCTTCGGCTATATTCAGTCCATCACAAACAGCTATTCAAAGGGCATACAGATGGACATGAGAGACAAAACCGGTATGAAGCTCCCCTTTTCTGGCACCCTGACGCCCGAGGTAAGGATATGGTACAACCCCGATCTTAAAACCCGCAACTTCATGGTTCCCAGCATTATGGGACTCGTGCTCATGGTAATAACAACCATCCTTATGTCAATGGCGGTGGTAAAGGAAAGAGAAATTGGCACACTTGAGCAGCTAATTGTTACTCCCATAAAACCATATCAGCTTATAGTAGGCAAGATCGTTCCCTTTATCCTTATTGGATTCCTGGAGGTTTTACTGGTTACGGCAATCATGACGCTCTGGTTCGGCATTCCCGTAAGAGGAAGCTTCATGTTCCTGATATTTGCCTCATTGCTGTTTGTTTTGTCTACACTGGGTCTGGGGCTCTTTATCTCCACTATCTCCAGGACGCAGCAGCAGGCAATGATGGTGGCACAGTTTGGCTTAATGATGCCCATGATTTATCTCTCGGGTTTTGCTTTCCCTATAGAAAATATGCCTAAGGTTATCCAGTATATTACCTATGTCATCCCGCTGAGATATTATATTACTATTTTACGCGGTGTAATCTTAAAGGGTACCGGTTTCTGGGACCTGTGGCAGGAAACAACAATATTGTTTCTGATGGGAGTAGTGATACTGCTGGCCAGTTCAATGAGATTCAGAAAGAGACTGGAATAATTCTAGTCTCTGTTCTGAATTATATATTGAATTGCAAATTTTATCAGTTCCGGGAGAGATTTAATCCCCAGCTTATTCATAAGATGAATCCTGTGTGTATCGATGGTCCTTTTGCTGAGTCCTGTCCTGTCGGCAATTTCATTACTTGTATAGCCCTCGCCGATAAGCTTTAAGATTTCCACCTCACGCAGCGTAAGGGTCATATTGACAAGAGGGATCTTCAATTCTTCCTCCCCCAGCTCATATTTATTAATCAGGTCCTGCAGTCTTTCCTCCGACCAGTAGGCTCCAAAGTATTTCCTTCCGCTGTTGACCGCCTTAATTGCATAAACCAGCTCACCCTTCATTACGTTCTTGCTGATCAGGCCCTTTCCCCCTGCCTTAAGTATATGATAGATATACTCTTCACCCTCATGCATTGAAAGAAATAAAGCCTTTACGGCGGGGTCCTTCTGGGATATCTTCTGCATGGCTTCAATTCCCGTTAGCACGGGCATTGAAATATCAACCAATATTACGTCCGGTTTAAGATCAAAGTACTTGTTGGCCAGATCCTCCCCGTTTACAGCCTCTCCGACAACAAAAATTTCAACAGCGTCCTCCAAAAGGCTAATTATTCCGCTACGGAATAGTGAGTGATCATCGGCAACAATTATTCTAATATTATTTGGGTTAGACATTTATCAATCCTGCCTCTTTTGGAATTTCAACAATAATCAGTGTACCATTCTCAGGTGAGGAATCGATCTTAAGCTTGCCGTTTAATAAATCCGCTCTCTCCTGAATGTTCAAAAGCCCCAGGCCCTTCAGAACGCGGCCGTTTGAGGTAAACTTCTCCGGTTCAAACCCGATGCCGTTATCAGACAGAAATACCCGCGTGTATTTTTCATTATCAATAAGCTGGATGTTAAATTCCGAGGCTTTTGAATGAACTACAATATTGCTCAGGGCTTCCTGTATAATTCTAAATAAGTGGGTCTCATACTCCTTATCCATCCGCTTGTCATTCTGCAAAATATTTATACTGCCCTTCATACCGCTTTCCCTTGAAACCGTATCGCAAAGCGAAGTAAGGGCAGGGGCAAGGCCTACCTCATCAAGAATTTTGGGTTTAAGGTTATTGGATATTTCCTTTAATTCATTAATTGCAGTTTCAAGCAGACTAATTGTCTTAGAATACTCATCCGATTTCAGATCGCTGCTCCTGAGAACATCCAGCTTCTGTAATTTCAGGCGGACAAGCGAAAGGTTCTGACTCACCTCATCATAGATCCGGCTGGCTATCTTCTGCTTTTCCTTTTCTATTTTCTCGCGCAGCAGGTTAGCCAGTTCTTTCTGTCTTTTCTGGGATTCAATCAGTTTTTCTTCATATTCCTTGATTTCAGTGGTATCATGAAAATAAATCTGGGCAATATTCAGGTATGAAACCCCCTGAAACAGTATAGAAAAATGCTTCTTGTTTATTTGCCCTGTCAGATTGACTGATTTATCCTTTGTTATCGATTCCCTGATGTCTATTTCAAAAGGAACAATATCCCTGATGTTTTTTTTGTGCAGCAATTCCCTGGGTGCCAATGCAGCTGAAGCTTCATTTGAGCTGATTATATTGCCTTCGGAATCTATTCTTATTACCGGTTCCGGATCCAGCTCGGCAAACAGGGCCGTAAGGCGCGCC